>NZ_QORN01000019.1:0-130925 GCF_014830205.1 Limosilactobacillus walteri | reverse complement strand
CAATTTTCGTTGCTGGAGATCAATTAATTTTTGTAATGTTTGTATTAATTGGCCAATCTTATTTTGTTCTTTAGTACTGGGCATACTTATTGGCATCATTTGAAATATCTTATCTTTTATTGCAAATCTGTCAGATCTAGCCCCGGAGTCACCATTTTGATACATAAATTTGTACCACTTACCACTTTTAAAATAGTAATCTAAGTAAACATAATTGCCATCATTAATTCTAAATACATAATAAAGAGGGGACATTAATCCTTTAGTATCTAAAGTATTCCTCCGTATAGGACCATAGGGAGCTTTATTTGAGATACGTGGATTATAAACAAAGTCATTGTGTTTCACAATATAGTAATTATCAGTGCGATTAGCTATCTTTTTATCAAAATAGTCTTCTTGATTTACAATTCCATATTCAGCAGAGTTCGATAAAACGGGTAAGGTAAGATTTTCTTTGTTCTTGGTATTTACCTTAAATGAAATTTCCCCCAACTTACGCTGCTCCCAATCGTCAGTAAATCCTTTAAAACGGACTTCAGGCACTAATTTTTCAGGCTTTTTATCCATTACGCTTTACCTCGTTTTCTAACATTTTGATAAATTCGTTTAAGTCATTTTGGGTCTTCTCGTCTTTGGAAGTTAGCTCTTTCATCATCCCTAAAAGCTCACTTTGGGTCTTTTCGATCTCTTTTTGAGTCTCTTCCATTTCCTTTGTTAGCTTCCCAAGATCAACTGGTGGCTCGGGCTCGAATGTATCTACATAACGTGGAATATTAAGATTATAGTCATTTTCCTTAATCTCATCGAAAGTTGCGACATGGGCGTACTTATCGACATCTTTTCTTTCCTTATATGTTTTGATTATCTTATCAATGTCTTCTTCTCGTAAGACGTTCTGGTTCTTACCCTTTTCAAAGTTTTTACTTGCATCAATAAATACGACATCTTTAGTTTCTTTAGTCTTCTTTAAGACAAGCACAACCGTAGGAATTCCCGTTGAATAGAACAAGTTTGCTGGTAACCCAATAATTGCGTCAATTTGATTTTTCTCTAATAATGCCTTACGAATTTGGGCTTCCTTAGCACCACGGAATAGAACCCCGTGCGGCAAAACAATTGCCATCGTCCCCTCTTGCTTTAGGTGATATAAGCCATGCAAAAGGAAAGCATAGTCAGCCTTTGTCTTAGGAGCTAAAGCACCATATTCCTTAAACCGAGGATCTTTTAGTTTCTTATCATCATTATCCCAGCGCGCAGAATAAGGTGGATTTGCTACAACTATATCAAAGCTATGTGGATGATCTACTCCATGTTCATCTACCCCATCAGGCCAATCCATTTCGAGAGTATCAGCATTCTTTAATGTCATATTTTGATAACGAACATCATTCATCATCAAGTTCATCCGCGCTAAATTATAAGTTGTCGTGTTTAGCTCTTGTCCAGCATATTTTAGTTTTTCTTTTGCAACTTTATTTCTAATTTGTTTTTTTACAGTTAATAATAATGAACCACTTCCACAAGTAAAGTCATATACTTCTGGGGTTTCTAACTCAGTATTTAAATTTAAGGTAACTATTTTAGCTAGTACTTCAGAAACTTCGTGTGGCGTATAAAATTCACCAGCCTTTTTGCCAGAATTTGTAGCAAATTCTTTAATTAGGTAAGTATAAATGTCTCCTAGAATATCATGACCATTTTCATCTTTATATTCGATTTGGTCCACTAAATTAACAATATCAGTCAATGCTTTTGCCCGCGCTGATGTGGAATTACCTAGACGAGAATTACCTAAATTCATATCGTCAAAGATTCCATGAAAATCCATTTTGGCATTACGATTAAGATTCAAATTACGATTAAAACTATCTAGCATATCCTGATAGTCAGAAGGCGCAATTGTATTATTATTAACTTTATCAACAATCGTTGCCCATGTGTATGCAGGCGCGATTGCATAACCAAGGGAAGCGGCAATTTCTTCTAAATAATCATTTAAATCATCCCCACTAGCTTGTTCTTTATATGCTTCATTTACACTCTGACCATCTACAACATCGATTAATTTATTTTCAACCATACTTTTTTCTTGGTGTTCAGAAAGATAGCGATAAAACATAAACCCTAAGATGTAATTTCGATATTCGCTCGCATCCATATTACTTCGGAGACGGTTTGCCATTTCCCATAATTGACTAGTAATTTCTTGTGCTTTACTCACTTTAAAAACTCCTAAAATTTTTTCTTTAATTCATCCGCAAATTCATTAATCGACCGCCGCAAATGTGTTCGGTATTTAATTTTACTTAATTTCTTTACGTCTTCTGATTCGGCATCAGTTCTATATACAGCCTGTCCTTCCATTACAACATTATCTAACTCACCATTTCCATTTAAATCATCGGCACCAATAACGTGCTTATCTAAGATTTCATTTATTAAATGTGAATCTTCAATATCAGCTAGTCCCCACTTTTTCTTATACTCAAAAATGGCAGAACGTTGTTGATCTTCATTATTTTGGGCAATTAATTTTTTAACATGTTTTTGTTGCACAGGATACTCATATTTAACTTTTCCCTTAAAGAGATCCTTAATAAAGCGAAGAATCTTAGCCGCATACCCACGATCTTCCAATTTATCAGAAATATTTTTAACTTCTTCAGCCGACTTCTTGGCTCCTTCAATATCGTTGTCGTGATACTTATTCATCACTTCAACAATCAATCCCTCAAGGTAATCCCAATTGACCTTCACTTCTTTAACGTGTTCCATTTGTAGGTCAACTTTTGAAATATCAATAATATGGTGGTTCTTAGCAATCTTTACTTTAAGTTTATTAGCTAAAGTGGTTGTTAGAATTTCTTCATCATCCAAGCTCATCCCCAGTGAAGTTAACAACTTTTCTGGATGTTCCTCATCATATTTATCATCTTGCTTAGCAATTGCCATTAAATGATTGTATTGTCGTAAATCTTTATACATCTGCTCTTGTGCTGCTTCACTTGCAGGAATATCAGAAAAACCTTCTGAAAAATTAGCAAGACTATTTACAACCTTATGAAGCTTCTTTTTTATCTCCCCATAAGATGGAGCAATAACGCCTTCTCCGCCGTTGGGGAATAATTCTCCCTGAATATTTGCTGAATTACGATTTGCATATTTTGCCAATGCACTCTTCATTAATTTTTCCGTGTGTTTAGGCCACCGATAATTTACAATTCGTCCGAACGGTTTTGTTTGCATGTCAAACACCCGATTAGTTCGCGAATATGCCTGAATTAAAGCTGCCCCTTTTAACGTTCGATCAACATAGAGAGTATTTAACTGTGGAGCATTGAAGCCAGTCAATAACTGATCAACAACGATCACAATGTCAAAATACTTTCCATCATCAATTGTTCGATTTAATCGTGAAACTACTTGCTCTGTATATTCTTTAACCTGCTTATCATTAAAGCTCGTACCAAACATTTCATTATAGTCTTGCATTGCTTTACGCAAAGAGTCATTGGTCTCTAACTGATTACCACCATTGGACGTATCTTGACTAAAGGTAATTCCGATTCGTAATGGATATTCCCTTTCAGCATTTTGCTTCTTAAATTCGTTATAATACTCCATCGCCATTGGAGTTGATGCTTTTCCGCCACCAACATGTGTCGTCAAAATAGCATTGTACTTACCATTAACAGACCGTTTATTCCAATTTTTTAGAATATCTTCGACCACCAATTCAATATGCTTATGATTTTCATCATAAACACTTGGCTCAACCTTATCATCCATGTCATTATCATTCATGTTGGCGATTCGTTCTTGAATCTCCTCATCTGTCATCTTAGGATAGCGAGCCTTAAAATACTCTGGCAAATACTGTTCTCGCAATACTTTTTCAGTTAATGTTGTCTCAAAATCAACCTTGAATCCAAGAACATTACCATCTTTAATTGCATCTTGAATTGTATAGGTATGGATAACATCCCCAAAGATATCACGGGTTGTTGGAATTTTTGATTTGCCATTCTCGGCTGGAAAAACAGGGGTACCAGTATATCCTACCCACGCAGACTTTGGAAATGCGTGCCTAATTCTTTGAAGCATTTCACCAGAAGTTGACCGATGGGCCTCATCAACAATGAAAACAAGATTCTTATCGACAGGTTTAAAGTCCCTACTTCGAACCATTGCATCCATCTTTTGAGTCGACGTAACGATAATTCCATTTCCTTTGCGTTTTAACTTATTAGCCAAGGCCCAACGATTAGCAGTATCGGTTACAACTCCACTATTGCTATCTTCAGTATTTTCTGGATCGTATGCCTTATATTCATCGACTGTTTGATTAGTCAATGCAACTCGATCAACCATAAATACCACTTTATCCACATTGGGTAACCGTGACGCAAGCCAAGCAGCTTTAAACGAACTGATAGTTTTACCAGATCCAGTTGTATGCCAGACATATCCGATTCGTTGATCATCAATTCCAAATGTATGCTCACGAAGCTTATTAATAACGCGTTTTGTTGCATACACTTGGTATGGTCGCATGATTTTAATCATTTGATGTCGGGGCGTTCCATCAAGAATCATATAATTAGTTGCCATTTGATGAGCCATCGGAATTGATAGCATAAGATCTGCAAATTGCATTGCATCTAACACTGGTTTATTATCTTCCGCTCGTTGCCATTGGAAGGCAAAATCAGTATTGAATTTATCAGCTGTTGTATTTGCCATATAACGAGCATCGTGTGGTGTTAAGGCAACCAAGATTTGAACAGTACCAAAAATATCTGAATACTGTTCTTCTTCAATATATTGATGCATCTGGTTCAACGCTTCTTTAGCATCTCGACCATCTGCCTTTTCTTCAATCTGGATAATTGGTAACCCATTAATTAACAAGGTAGTATCAAAACGCCGATCTTTTCGCCCAGGAATTACGGCGGGACGTTCAATTTGACTAACAATTTGGTAGACAGTATTCCCTGCTCCTATTTGATCTTGATCAAATACCGTCAAATAAACATGCTTACCATCATCACGGTCAATTTCAATCTGGGATATCCCATTAGTACCATATAAAAATTGTCCTGCTTCATATGGCGTATTTAACTTATTAATTATCGACTTTACTTGATTAAATTCTGAATTTGATAAAGGTTTCTCTAATCGATCTTGATTATGCTGTTCAAGAATATGCTTAAAATTTTCCCACAATTGATCTGTCGTTTTAATTTGTGGCAAGTATTCCCACTGCTTAGTTCCACCTAAATTACTAAGATGGTTAATTAATTCATTTTCAAATGCTAGTTCGCTCTTCCAAATAGTCATTTAATAACCCACTTTAACTTTATATTCTTTAATATTATAAGAAAAATTAACACTCCTATGCAACGTAAGTAAAAACATTTAATTATTTTACTAAGTTTTAGCGAAAAGATATTTTTTCATTTTCAATTTGTGCAATAATTAACTTGTTGCGAGAAACTAAGGTTGTATTTAAAGGAGATCTTATTATGACTGAACAAAAGGTTGCTGTTATCACTGGTAGCAGTCGTGGTATCGGAAAGGGAATCGCGGAACAACTAGGAAAAGATGGCTATGCAATGGTTATTAATGGTTATTAATGGTTATCATAAAGAAGAAACGGACAAGACAACCAAAGAATTAGCCGATAAGGGATATAAGGTTGTAGCAGTTTCTGGTGATGTTTCAAAAAAAGAAACTCATGAAATGCTTGTAAAAGCTGCTGTCGATAACTTTGGTCGACTTGATACCTATATTAACAATGCTGGAATTGCGCAAATCGGTAATCTCCTAGACGAATCAGCCGAAGAGTTCCATAAGATTTACGCTACAAATGTTGATAGTGTCCTGTTCGGTATCCAAGCTGCTGCTGAACAATTCAAGAAGCAAGATGATGGAGATAAAATTCGGAAAATCATCAATGCTTCAAGTATTGCTGGACACATTGGTTATGAACAATTAGGAGCTTACTCCTCAACTAAATTTGCTATTCGTGGATTAACACAAGTAGCTGCTAAGGAATTAGCTAAATTTAATATTACAGTTAATGCCTATTGTCCTGGTATTGTTGGTACTGACATGTGGGACTTTATTGATGAAAAGATGGTTGAAGAAAATGGCGGTGAAAAAGGTCAATACTTAAAGGCTGCTATTGACGGAATTGCCCTTGGCCGTGTTGAACATCCATCCGACGTCGCTAACTTTGTCTCCTACCTCGCTTCAGATAAATCTGACTACATGACTGGTCAAGCTGTTCAAATTGATGGCGGCGTGCAATTCATCTAATTTAATTTTCAATACAAAATAGTATTTCCCTAACCCTGAAAAAAATTACTAAGGTTAGGGATTTTTCATTCTGCTTTCTCATCATAAATCAATCTGTATCTCCGACCTAATAATGCTATAATTTAACTGAAAGAATTTGAGGAGGAGATATTATGTTTGAAGCATATAAATACTACTGGCAGAACGCTTTTAAATATCGGGCGGTTTCTTCCCGGGCTGATTTTTGGTGGCCGGTGCTGGTTAACTTTGTTATTTTAGTCATCTTATATTTCTTGTTAGCGATTGCCGGCTACTCGACAGTTAATTCGATTATGAACGGTTATGCTAACGGACCATTTTTCGTTATTTTCGTGATGTTTGTAATTATCGCCTTTTGTCTTGCGAACATCCTGCCATCAATTGCGATTGCAGTTCGCCGATTACGGGATGCCGGTTTAAGCGGATGGACACTATTAGTTTTCTGGCTGCTCTCAATTATTTTCACAAGCAATAATAATAATTTCCTTACTTCAATCTCAGCAGTCTTAGAAATTATTCTCCTAGTCTTCCTTTGCCTCCCAGCTGGTTACATTAACAAGCATGGCTGGTGGAGTCCTAATTATACCGAAGACGTTAAAATTCCATCACTGCGGAATGAACAATAGTTAAATTTTGGGATAAAAAATCTGGAGTCGCCATAAAATACAACACCAGATTTTTTATTATCTTGTTAATCCTTAAAAACCGCTTGCGTCTCACCAGTTAGGGTAATTTTATCAAGGCCGTTATTAAGTAAATACTCATCGTCGCTAACTTTCTTTTGCCGATATCCTGCCCGTGAAAATGCTTCAACTAACCGTGCCATAAACTTTTGACCACCTTCAGTAGTTTCATAAACCATATGATCAATGTACTGTGGCATATCAGCACTCTCACGAACTAAGGTAACTAAGTAAACTTGCGTGTCAGTTTTACTAATTTCAGATGTATTTTGCATCAATGACATATCTAGTTCCTCCTATCACTTATAACTTCTCTTCCTACTCCTTATTATATGTGCTGAACACCATTAGTTAAAGATGTAAATTAAATAAACTTTTACATTTTCACCATCCTAATCGTTATTATAGATAGTTACCGAAATAAAAAGTGCAAATCATTATTTTTTACGTATATATATTTATAGAATACCTTTTATCTTAAGAATATTTCTAATTGTAAGGAGTTATTATCCATGAAGCATGATCTTATTAGTCAAGAAGAAAGAATAGTTGAACAATGGCAAAATATGACAATTACTAGCGACCCCATGTTTGGGTTGGTAATGGAAAATAAGTAAATTTGCATGCAGCTGATCCAACGAGCCTTACCATATTTAAAATTAAAAGAAGTCGTTAATATCGAAACACAAAAAGACATTAGTGCAATCGCAGCGAAAAAAGTTCGTTATGATGTTTACGTCCGTGACCAAGAAAACCGAATATTTATCGTTGAAATGCAAATCGCTGACAAGCATAATCTCCCTTTCCGTTTAAGATATTACCTCGGCCAAGCGGATGAAGAATTACTAAAGCCCAATAATAATTATCAAGTACTAGCAAAATATCCTACTTATGCAATTATGTTTTGCAACTTCGATTATTACGGTCGTGGCTGGGCTCGTTATGAATTTGAAATGCAGTGTACATGCGATTCACAACTTAAGTTTGGTGACAAAAGAACAGTAGTAGTTTTTAACGCTAAGGCCACAACCTTTTCTGATAATGACAAGCCAATTCAAAGTTTCCTTGCATTAATGCGCAACCAAGTAGACAATAAGAGTAAGTTTATAACTCAAATTCAAACTGAAATCAGTAAAATTAAGAGTAATCCTGAACGGAGGCGTAGTTTTATGAAGTTTCAAATGCTACTTGCAGATGCAAAAAGCGAAGGGCAGAAAGAAGAACGGATTAAGGCGATAAAGATCCTTATTAAGACCCTTCAGCAACTTGGTACCCCCACAGAAGATATTAAGACGAGCCTAATCAAAAATTACCACCTTTCAAATATAGAAGCTGAACAATATTTAAAATGATTGCAACACCATCCTCCTAGCAATTAATTCACAATTACGTTTATTTTCCTAACCTTTTTAACATCTCCCTGTAATTTTCGTCAATTAAGTGTTACTATAATGGCGAAAGGAAGCATAATCATGGAAATTAATGCAGATGCTCTTAAAAACTTCCAAGATTCGAAGTTTGATTTTGTTGATGCAAATGGTAATGATGTTGACTTTAGCAATCTAGACGACAGCGTAAAGTATACTCTTCGCGATGGCGAGACAGTTGTTGAAGATGACATGCAGGCCAAGGATGTTGTTGATACCATCAATAACGAATATGGTAAGACAATGAATGTTTGATAGTAGTGAAATACCTACTTTCATCACCCTACTATTTCTTGATATGTGGAAAGTCAGATAAGAGTTTGCGGCAATATGCTACAAGCTCTTTTTCTATTACGCAATTAATTGCTTCTCTTAGGTATTAGTTCTAAAATTAAAGACAAATTAATCCACAAGGGGCCTTTATCATGATGAATGTTTTATTGATTGTCCTAACAGCAATTTTTATTATTGAAAGTATTTTTGAAGTCCGTTATTTTGCTCAAATTCGGACGATTTTTAGTCAATCCGGACGCTCAGAACCAACTAAACGCGTTCGGCGAATCGTAACAATAGAAACTCAATGGTCATGGATTTCATGGATTTTTCTATTATTACTTTTTGTACTCCCAAATATGTATACCGCTATTCTTATCTGCATCATCACATTGATTGAAACATGGGTTGTCTATGAATTATACAATGCTCGTGAATATGCTAAAAAGATCAATCAAAAATAAATTTTAAAATGCCAAGCGCAACAATTAATTTCTGTTGTACTTGGCATTTTCTATTGCGTTACACGCACCTTGGTCAACAACTCGTACACATAAGATAACTCATTGGGACGGAAAGCACCATGCAAAGTTCCTACCTTTTGGAACCCATTTTTAGTTGCGACCCGTTGCATTGCAAGGTTGTTCTCATTAGTGCTCAAACGAATTGACTTGATATCTGGACGATGTGTTTCTAAATAATCAATCACACTAAGGAATAATCTGGACGCATAACCCTTTCCGGTGTGCTGAGAATGGATTGCTACACGGTGAATTACAACATAATCCGCGGTATTTGTTAGCCACCGTCCATTCAACTTATCATAAACATGATCTGGAGCATTAACAATCGCTAATGTCCCAACAGTTTGTCCATCATCAGCTTGAACCAAGTATGCAACCCCATTGGTAATATCCTCTTTTACGTGGGTGACGTTCGGATAGTCCCCCTGCCATTGGTCAACGCCCCGTTCTGCCAACTGATTACGACCATCACGTAAAATCTCCACTACCAATTCTAAATCTGTCATCGTTGCTTTACGGATCTTCATTATAATCCCTCCCGAAAAATCCTTCTTAGTGCCTCTACCATAACAAATTAAGCAATTAATAGTAGCACATATTACGGTCTATGTGCAATTACTTTTTAGGGTGTCATTTAGGAAATCGATACACTTATTATATTTTAGGTATTGACATCGCTTACATTAGATATTATATTATTTGGTGTAACGATAAACTAAAACGTTTTCAAAAAATAAAAGAGAGAAATAAGTACAATGGATTATTTTATTGGTGTCGATGTTGGAACTACTTCCACCAAAGCAGTTCTATACAACAAAAATGCAACTGTCTTAGATCAATTTAGCGAAGGATATTCTCTCTATCGGGACGCAACCGGCATGGCCGAACAGGATCCCGTCGCAATCGTTGAAGCCGTTGAAAAGGTGATCCATGATGCGGCAGCACGCGCAAATTTAGCAAACGGAAAATTATTAGCGGTATCATTTTCGAGCGCTAACCAAAGCGTAATTATGCTCGATAATAACTTTAATCCCCTCTCACGTGTAATTACCTGGGCTGATACCCGGGCTCGCGAAGTTGCTACTGAACTGAAACAAAGTCCAGCCGGTCAGCAAATCTACGCTAAGACTGGAACACCGATCCACCCCATGTCGCCACTAACTAAAATCATGTGGCTGCATAAAACGAAACCAGAAATAGTAAACAAAACTGCTTACTTTGGCGATATTAAATCATACCTTTTTTATCATTTCTTCAACACTTTTAAGGTAGACGTTTCAATTGCTTCTTGTACAGGAATGATGAATGTCAACACTTGTGATTGGGACGAGCAAGCACTAGGTCTCGCTAAAGTCAGCCGTAAGCAATTACCAGAAATCGTTAACGGAACTACTCAAGAAACGGGCTTAACGCCAACAGCCCAAGCGAACATGAACATCCCCGCCGATACCCCCTTTATCTATGGCGCATTTGACGGTGCATTATCAAACCTTGGCGTTGGCGCAATTAAGCAGAACACCGTTGCGATTACAATTGGTACTTCCGCGGGTGTGCGAGTCGTAACTGATCATCCAGTCATCGATCCCCAGCAACGACTATTTTGCTACGCTGTAGACAAAGGACTATGGGTTATCGGTGGTCCGTTAAACAACGGTGGGGATGTTTACCAGTGGGCAGTTGAACACTTGGTTGATGCTAGTGCTGTGAAAAACGAAAATATCGATCCTTATACCCTTGCCAATCAAGTCATCGCCGGCGTACCAGCTGGTGCCCATGGTCTCCTTTTCCATCCATTTCTCGGTGGCGAACGGGCTCCGCTATGGGATGCCAATGCCCGCGGTAGTTTCTTTGGTTTATCTCAGATGCATACCCGCGCTGATATGTTACGCGCTGTAATGGAAGGAATCTGTATGAACATTGCTACAGTTTTTCAAGCTGTTCGTGACCTTGTTGGCGAACCTGCAAGCGTTACCGCAACTGGCGGTTTTGCCCGGGCAGAAGTTTGGCGGCAAATGCTTGCTGATGTTTTAAACTGTCCGGTAAACATTCCCAATTCATTTGAATCTGGCTGTCTTGGAGCAATCACAATGGCAATGAAGGGGCTTGGTCTTATTGATAACTACGAAATTATTACCAGCTTAATTGGTGATATTAGTTCCTATCAGCCAAATCAAGAAGCCGTAAGCGTCTATCAGAATTACTTGCCGCTTTTCCAACAAGTTGAAGGGCTCTTGACGCCAGCTTACTCAACAATCGCTAAATTACAACAGCAAGCTACTCACTAGGAGGTTATGATTATGCCTTTACTCATTGTTTTAATCGGAGTTATTATCCTTATTTTTATGATTGTTAAACTCAAAATGAATACTTTTGTTGGTTTAGTAATCACTTCATTTATTGTCGGTTTATTGCTTGGCCTACCACTCACTAAGATCCCAGCCACCATTGAGTCTGGGATTGGTGGTCAGCTGGGACACCTTGCCATTATCTTCGGTTTTGGGTCCATGCTTGGCAAACTCGTTTCTGATGCCGGTGGTGGTTACCGGATTGCCACAACCTTGATCAATAAGTTTGGCCGACGGTGGATTCAAGTCGCCGTTATCCTTGCCTCCTTCATCATTGGTTTAGCATTATTCTTCGAAGTTGGTCTCGTCGTTGTTTTGCCAATTATCTTTATCATTGCACGAGAACTCGATATGCCATTAATGTACCTAGGCATTCCAATGGCAGCAACCCTAAACGTAACCCACGCATTCTTACCGCCACACCCTGCGCCAACTGCAATTACAGATATCCTTGGTGCTAACCTTGGTCATGTCCTTTTGCTTGGGATCTTAGCTGCAATTCCGACAATTATCATCGCAGGTCCTGTCTACAACTGGGTATTACAAAAAGTCTACCCACAAGTTTATCGAAAAAATATTGATATTTCTGTACTGGGCGAATACAAGGAGTTCAAGCTTGATGAAACGCCAAAATTCGGCATTTCAGTAATAACCGCCATGATGCCAGTTATTTTGATTGCCTTTGCTACTATCTGTTCATTTATTTTGCCAAAGGGCAATCCAGTTAATGAGTTTATCCAATTTGTCGGTGCTCCCGATCTTGCAATGTTACTATCGCTAATCTTTGCCATCTTTACCATGGGCTTACGGCGCAATAAAAAAATGGAAGAAATCTCAACTGCCCTAGCTGATTCAATCAAACAAATTTCCGTTATGCTATTAATCATTGGTGGTGGCGGTGCTTTCAAACAAGTGCTGGTTGATGGTGGAATTTCAAAATACATTTCCGGACTGTTCGCCCAAACAAGCATTTCACCAATCTTAGCTGCTTGGCTGATTACGGCCTTATTACGGATGTCACTTGGTTCATCCACTGTTGCCGCCATGACTGCTGCGGGATTAGTCGTTCCAATGGCACAACAATTCGGAGCAAACTCCGTAATGGCAACGTTAATGGTTCTTTCAATCGGTGCTGGTTCTGTCTTTTGCGGGCACGTCAATGATGCTGGTTTTTGGATGATTAAAGAATACTTCGGCCTATCATTAAAAGAGACCCTTCTTTCCTGGACAACTTTAACCTCTGTCTTAGCACTCGCCGGCTTAGGTGCTGTTTACGCCATCTCATTATTTATTTAAATCAATTAAGCGTCCTAGCCCAATTAGCTAGTGACGCTTTTTCTCTGTTTTGGTATTCTTTTAATAGTAGTATTAATAAGGATGATGAATAAATTTATGACGCAACACACAACTATTGCTGACGTTGCTAAAGCAGCTGGCGTTTCAGTTACTACTGTTTCACGAATTATAAATGGCCACTACGAAAAAATGCGTCCAGCAACCCGCAAACGAGTTGAAAAGGCAATTAAAGAACTACATTTTGTACCAACTGCCTCTGCTCGTCAATTACGACAAGATCACAGTCATGTTGTCGGCATCTTAGTCGGTAACATCTCAAACCCCTTCTCATCATTACTTGCGAAAGGGATTGATGATGTCCTTCAACAAGCAGGCTATGATATTTTATTAATGAATACAAATAACTCCCGCGAAAATGAGCACCGCGCTCTCGAACGCCTTTATCAGCAACGTGTTGATGGAATTATTGTCCAGCCTAATTCTCGTCACTTTAGTCAATTTGCCCCGGCTTTACAAAATGATATCCCGCTCGTAATCGTTGATCGGGAAGTCGACGACCAACCATCTTATATCGGAAAAGTGACTTCAGCCAATCGGGATGCCTGTTACAACCTTGGTAAGATTCTGTACCAAAAGGGGTATCAAAATATTTTAACCGTTAGTGCTCATTTTGCGGAAGCTTCTGGACAAATCCCCCGAATTGCAGGGCTAAAGGTTGCTGCCATTGACAACGGTCTTAGCTATCATAATATTGAAACCCGTGGACATGATCGTAAGTGGCTGGCAAAAACTTTCTTACAGCAACTAAATGAATTAAAAGGAAAAACCGCGGTTGTTTCGTTGATGGGGCCAATCCTGTTTGATCTCTTGGCAATCTTTAAGGAATTAAATCTTTCATTTCCAGAAGATATCGGTCTCGTTAGTTTCGATGATTGGGAATGGTCACAATACGTTGATAATGGTATTTTTCTCTTGAAACAAGACATGGAACTCATGGGTAATCTGGCAGCAACAAAACTTTTAGGACAAATCAAAGAAGAAAAACTTATCAGTTCAACAACACTTTTACCCGTTGAAATCGTTGCACACCAGTCACTTTAGAATATAATAGTTAGAGTTATAATATTATAGAGAATTAATTTGAATTATTAAAGGAGATCGTTAAATGAACTACGTAATTGGAGTTGATGTTGGTACATCGAGTACAAAGGCGGTTTTATATGACCAAAACGCCAACATCCTCAGTCAAGCTAATTATGGCTATGAGCTATATCGTAATGCTGCTGGAATGGCTGAACAAGAGCCTGAAGAAGTAATCAATGCCGCAGAACAAGCAATCCACGATGTTGCTGCCAAGGCTGACCTTAATCAAGGAAAAATCCTTGCGGTTGGAGTTTCCAGTGCTAACCAAAGTCTCCTTTTGCTTGATAAGGATAAAAAACCACTCTCACGTTTAATTACCTGGGCTGATAGTCGGGCCCAGCGAGCTGCTGATAACTTAAAAATGATGACAGAAGGACAGCAGCTTTACATGAAAACTGGTACTCCTGTTCACCCCATGTCGACCTTGACAAAACTTCTTTGGTTAAAAGAAGACGAACCTGCGTTATTTAACCAGACTGCTTACTTTGCTGATATTAAGGCATACCTTTTTCACCGGCTATTTAATGATTTTAACGTCGATATTTCAATTGCCTCATGTACCGGGTTAATGAATATCAAAACTGGTGAATGGGATGACCAAGCATTAAAACTAGCTGGTATTACTAAAGACCAGCTCCCCACAATCGTTGATGGTACTACCCAAGCAACCGGACTAACAACGACTGCACAAGCTAAATTAGGAATCCCTGCAGACACGCCGTTTGTTTACGGGGCCTATGATGGCGCCCTCTCTAACATCGGTGTTGGTGCTACCAAACAGAATACTGTTGCAATTACAATCGGAACCTCTGCTGCTGTTCGAGTTGTAACTGACCACCCTGTCATTGATCCAGAGCGGCGGTTATTCTGCTACGCGATTAATAAAGGGCTGTGGGTCGTTGGCGGTCCCCTTAACAACGGTGGTGATGTTTATCAATGGGCGGTTGAACACCTTGTCGACAGTAGCGCCGTAAAGAATGAAAATGTTGACCCATACACCCTTGCTAATCACGTAATCGAAGGAGTTCCAGCTGGTTCTCACGGCTTACTTTTCCATCCATTTCTAGGTGGAGAGCGGGCGCCGTTATGGAATGCAAAAGCCCGTGGCAGCTTCTTCGGCTTATCACAGATCCATACCCGCGCTGATATGTTACGCGCCGTCATGGAGGGTATTAGTATGAACATTGCCACTGTCTTTCAGGCTGTTCGGGCATTAGTTGGTGAACCAGCAAGTGTCACTGCTACAGGTGGTTTTGCCCGTTCTGCAGTTTGGCGCCAAATATTAGCAGATATCTTAAATTGTCCAGTCAATATTCCCGATTCCTTTGAGTCGGGCTGCTTAGGTGCCGCAATCATGGCAATGCAGAGTTTAGGAATGGTTGATAGCCTTGATACATCGCAAAAGTTAATCGGCAATGTTAGTTCTTACCAACCTAACCCCTCCGCCGTTAAAGTATATCAACGTTACACCCCTCTCTTTATCCAAGTAGAAGAAATGCTGTCTCCTGCTTATTCTGAAATTGCAAAACTCCAAGAAAGACAAAATAAATAATAAAAACGTCTTGCAACAACTGTTTTATTGCAAGACGTTTTTATTAACTATGAATATTCTGTTACTACAAGCTTAACTTTACCTTTAAGCTTTAACCAAATGACGTAAAGCGTTTTCTACCATGTTATGCTTAATTCATAGCAAAAGTAACTCATAGATTCTGAAAGGAAGTGATGCTTATGACCGCATGGAAAAAATGGTGGATCTCGTTTGCGATGTTACTCCAAATAATTGTTGGAACGGTTGTAATCCTATTATGGGTATACCGTGACCAAGAATGGACGATTCCAATTAATGACTGGTTGCATAGTCCTATTGGGCAACAATTCTCTGCTGGAGTTGCTGGATTTTTAATTATCGTTGCATTAACCGTAATGGCTGTTGCAATTTTCCGACCAACGACAACTAAGCAAATGATAATTGCTGAAGATGGAGCTCATAAAGTACAGGTTGATCGTCAAGCAGTCGAACATAGTTTAACAACTTCGATTGCCAAATACGATCTTTACAATCCAGCAATTAAATTACGAATGCATCGACACAATCATAAAGCAGATGTTGTAGTTAATGGAATGATGTCTAAACGAACAAATCCACAATTACTTCATTCTGCACTACTTCAGACTATCAGGAACGATCTTAAACAAGGCTTTGACATTGACCTTAATAAATTAAGAGTTAATTTACGCCCTTACAATGATAAAAAATCAGTCGTCATCGTCTAAGGAGGTGCAACCATTATGAAACTTACAACTATTGGAGTCATTATGGGACTGATTATTAGTATCAGTTGGATCATGTGGGGATTTTTCCCGATGATTGGGATTCTCTTAGCAACCATTATTTTAGGCGGAATTGGCTATATTCTTGATGCCAAGGGCTATTCGCTAAATAAGCTCGCTATTAAAATGTTAGACAAACTTGCCAACTAATTCTGAGGAGGAATTAACATGACAACTACAACAAATACAACCACTAAAACAATCGACGAGCAATTAACCTTTGACGACCAGGTCATCGAAAAAATTGCCGGCATTACCGCTAGTCGGGTACCGGGAATCCTTTCCTTAGACGGAAATATGTTTAGCGAGCTGGCGGACAAAGTTACATCTGGTAGTAACCCGACTAAAGGAATTGATGCTGACGTTGGTGAAAAGCAAGTTGCCCTAAAAATGGATGCAACAATTGAATATGGTAAGAGTGCACCAGAAATATTTAAGGCCGTCTGTTCCGAAGTTCAACGGGCAATTGATAAAATGACGGGACTCAAGCTGGTTAAGTTTGAATTACATGTAAATGATGTCAAAACACGCGAAGAAGTAGAAAAAGCTGCAAAATAAACTGCTAAATCAAAAGTACTTAGGACTTTGCCGAGCAAAGACCTGAGTACTTTTTTAGTGCTTGTGTATTAATCTAACTAAGCCTATTGCCAAACTTAGTGTAATCCCCATTGATGCGAATAAAGTATACCGCCGTAATTGACGATTCTCTTCAGTTAACAATTTAATTTCTTGACGCATTACTTTTTTCTTCACGGCTTGCACCACCTTATATAATCTATCAAGTTAATCATATCATATTATTTCTTCTTACTTCTTAACATTTTATATTTAAGGGCTGATTAACTATAATAATTTATAAAGGAGTGTGAGTGCGGATGGTTTTGACTGATATTATTAGTTTATTGTTGGTTTGTCTTTTTGGTTATCTTTTTATTTTTAATTTTCGTCGTGACAATTACGCCTACGCCTTTGTAATGTTTATTGGTGTAATGGTGTTTTATGGTGATTTTTACCATCACTTACCTGCTAATTGGAAACTATATATCCTGCTGATTGCTGCTTTCGGCTGGGCGGTATTTACTATCCTAATGGGACGGCAAACAATGAAAAATATAAAGGATCATAAACATTTTATGTATGCAACAGTTGTCGGCATCATCGGTATAATTACTACAGTGGTATTCCGCTTCATCCTATAACTCAAAAATCCTGCCATCATTGACAGGATTTTTCTAATTCTAACAATCGTGTGCTTTGTCGAACTGTGCACTTGGGTCAGTATCACTTAAATCAAGCACTTCTAGATTATCAGTTAGCACTCTTCGTGGACTAACAAGCGGCATTGTAAAGTACCGTGGATTAAACCGGACTTCCATCTCATTATCAAATTGAACAGCAGTATGGTGCTTGATAAAAACATCGCCAAGATTAGAATTAATTTTCTCATCATAATCAGGCGTTTTAGTGTCTTTGGCAACGAGAATTAGACGATAGGCACCGTCCAAGCTACAACTACCAACTGCAGAAAACGGTCCAACACCATCATCAAAATCTAGTAGCATTTTTTTATTTGATAAATCATACCGTTTTAGACGATTAACTGCTCCTTCTGTAAAAGTGATGTTCATCCTTATCCACCCCTTTGTATCTATCAATAGTTATTATTTTAAACATTTTAAGATAAAAGTATAATTTTTTGCTCAAAAAAGGCCGAACTATCCAATAGCTCAGCCTTTATATATTTTTTAGTTATTAGTCTTCAAAAGCATCTGTCAAAGGAGGAACAACTTGCTTCTTCCGTGATACAACACCAGGTAAGCTCATCCGCTTCTTTTCATTTAGCTTCTTACCAAACGCTGCCTCAACCTTTTCAGCCGGATCACCAATTACTAATAATTCTGAATCACTATTCAAGATATTAGTAGCCACTAGTAAGAACAGGTCGTAGCTATTGTCATCCATTAAACTTTGCATTTGATTCTCTAAGTCTGCTTGACGAGCAAAGACGTCATCCAAGTCAACTGTATTTACTTGACCAATACGAACCTTTTTGCCGCCAAGTTCAAAGGTTTTAGCATCTCCATCAACAATATCTGCATCAGACTTAGCACCCAAGTTTGTACCAGCCTTAAGCATTTCGATACCGTATTTCTCATAGTCTTCAACCCCAGCGATTTTTGCCAAGTACTTAACAGCTTCACGATCATGATCGGTTGTCGTTGGTGACTTTAAGAGTAGAGTATCCGAAATAATTGCAGAAAGCATCATTCCAGCTAAGTTGGCTGGAATATTAATGTGCTTTTCTTGGAATAATTCAGTAATAATTGTACTTACACACCCGTAAGGACGAACTGTTGCCCAAAGTGGTTGTGCAGTTTCAAAGCCTGCAATCCGATGGTGGTCAACCAAGTGGGTTACAGTCACCTTATCAATATCACTGACACTTTGTTGTGGTTCATTATGGTCAACAAGCATTACTTTATCTACTTCATTGGCAGCAGTCTTAATTACCCGTGGTGCTTCCATACCAAATGTCTTTAATGCAAATTTGGTTTCATCATTTGGTTCGCCAAGGGCCACCGCTTCTGTTTCATATCCTAATTGATTTTGGAAATATGAAAATGCCATTGCAGCAGTAATCGCATCTGTATCAGGCTTTTGGTGTCCAAATACTAATTCTTTGCTCATATAAATTCCTCCTGTTTGTTCACTACTTTATTACTAGATTATGCTAGTACGTGAAACAATCTACATGTCTTATTCTATCATGGAAGTTAGCAGATTAAAGAATAATTATTAAATATCTTACTTATTTTTGAACGAAATGTTTTAAAATTTCCCACATTTGTTGATGTTGATCATTAAAAAATCGTGGTGGCTGTTTTGCTAATGAGAAGTAACGAATTGTCCTTGTTTCATCCACTTTTGGTTTATAAGCTTTGGTGTTAACTGCTTTAACTAAGTAAAAAACATTAACAGGCTGGACACGATCACCATTAGGATACGTATAGAAATTTTGGTCTAAAATCGCTAATTGTTTTATAGGAGCTACTTCGATTCCGGCATCTTCTTTAAATTCACGTTTAACTGTCATGCCGAACGACTCGCCATATTCCATATAACCGCCAGGAAATCCCCAATCACCTGTATCTGCACGCTCTTGAAGCAAGACCGCATTTTGATTATTTAATAGTGCCCCAGATGCACTTGTCATAATTAGTGGACGATGCCCAACTAAGCCCCTAATTTCTTTAATATACGCCATTTTCGCTACCTCCCTTAACTTTAGTCTTGTGCCACTGGTTCCTCCTCTAGGATATTGACTTGTTTCAATCGCAATTTGACAGGTTCGCCTTGCGTATCTGTATCAATAACAAAAGTTCCGTTAGATTTTATTGATCCTAAATGATGGTCAGCAACCATTACATCCTGAAAAGCTGGACGATCTGTAATAATCTCAAAGGCCCCTTCATAATCATGATTATATGCAACAAAATCTGCTATCTCATGAGGATTAGACTTTAGACGGCGCAAAACTAACTCACCGCGTCGAGCACGTGCCCCCACATCAATATCATCAACTGGCATTTCCTTAAAGGCTCCCCGTTGTGTGATCACCGCAATATTTTGTCCATCCTTAACTAACACTTGATCCATTACTCGATCATCATCTTTTAAGTTAATCGCTCGAACACCAGCTGTCCGAATACCAGTCACTGGTACATCTGCAACATCATAGCGAACTGCATATCCTTGCCGGCTAATCGTCAGTAATGATTGATTTTCGTTTGTCGGTTCATAGTAATCAACACTAACTACACGAGCATTATCATCTTTTAGCTTGATTGCAACACTAGCATGGCTCTTATAACGTGATCCAGGCTTATATTCACTGACAGCAGTTTGCTTTACTTGTCCGTCACTGGTTCCCATAACGAATGTGCCCGGCTGATCTAATTTATCAAAAATCATTGCCTTAATAATCTCTTCGTTATCGGCTAAGCCAATCGTTTGAGAAATATGCTCTCCTGTATCTTTCCACCGTACATCACTTATTTCATGAATTGGCCGGTAAATAACGTGTCCCAGGTTAGTAAACATAAAGAGATGTGAAAGCGTGTTAGTTTGTTGAATAAGTAATGGATAATCGTCTTCACGTAAGCCGTTCTCATTGGCCTCGGATGCCTTAAATGACCTAATGCTACTCCGTTTGATATAGCCTGCATGTGACACTAGGACAACTACATCTTCATTAGCAACGGTAACTTTAGTGTCAATCTTAAGTTTCTCAACATGATTTTCAATCTTTGTCCGTCGAGGATTACCAAATTGCTTTTTTATCGTCCTAATCTCTTTAGTAAGGACCTTTGCTAGCTCATCATCATTAGTCAGAATCAACTGATATTCCTTAATCTTGGCGTTAAGCTGTTTTTGTTCATCTTTTAATTCAGTTACATCAGTATTAGTTAGCCGGTACAATTGCAAAGTAACAATTGCTTCTGCTTGTTCAGACGTAAAATCGTATTCGTTTACTAAATTTAATTTAGCATCTTTACGATTTTTACTGGCCCGAATGGTTCTAATAACCTGATCAAGAATTGATAATGCCTTAATCAATCCTTCAACAATATGAAGACGACGTTGAGCCTTATTAAGGTTAAACTGAGTCCGCCGACGGATAATTTGCTTTTGAAATGCTAAATATGAAGTTAGGATACGTTTTAAGCCGACCCGCATCGGACGCTGATCATCAATCGCTACCATATTGAAGTTATAGTTAATTTGCAAATCAGTATTTTTTAGCAAGTAATTAAGAATACCATTTGCATTAGCGCCCCGCTTCAACTCAATAGCAATCCGCAGACCGCTTCGATCAGTCTCATCCCGCGCTTCTGCAATTCCTTCGACCTTTTTAGCTAACCGTAAATCATTAATCCGCTTAACTAATTGTGCCTTATTTACTTCATAGGGAATCTCAGTCACATTGATTTGTTGACGTCCGCCCCGCAAAGTTTCAATTTCCGTTTTAGCGCGAACAACCACGCGGCCCCGGCCCGTTTGATAAGCTTTTCGTATTCCATCAATTCCTTGGATAATTCCTCCTGTTGGAAAATCAGGTCCTGGAATAAATTCCATTAATTTATCAAGAGAAGCCGTTGGATGTTTGATTAAATAGATTAAGGCATCTAGTACCTCGCTGAGATTATGCGTTGGAATTTCAGTAGCATAACCAGCTGATATCCCGGTGGCACCATTTACCAACAAATTAGGAATACGGGCGGGTAAAACGGTCGGTTCTTTTTCCGTATCATCAAAATTTAAGGTCATTTCGACCGTATCTTTATCAATATCTTGAAGCATCAAGCCCGCTATCTTGCTCAAACGTGCCTCAGTATAACGCATAGCAGCAGGCGGGTCCCCGTCCATTGAACCATTATTACCATGCATTTCAACTAATGGTTCACGGAGTTTCCAGTCCTGACTCATCCGCACTAATGCCTCATAAATTGAACTATCTCCGTGCGGGTGAAAATTACCCATGACATTACCAACAGACTTAGCAGACTTACGAAATCCTTTATCGTATGTGTTGCCGTCTTTATTCATGGCAAATAAAATTCGCCGTTGAACCGGTTTTAAACCATCACGAATATCTGGCAATGCTCGCTCTTGAATGATTGATTTTGAATAACGTCCGAAACGATCACCCATAATCTGTTCCAGCGTCATGCTTTCAATTTTACCGTTTCTCACAAAGCTTTATTCCCTTCTCTTTAATTCCATGTGTTGATTGTCGGTTCCTTTGAAGGAGGCAATTGACCTTTATTCTCAACAAGTTTATCGGACTCTTGATCGTCACTTAATGTAAACTGAACATTTTCTTCAATCCATTCACGCCGTGGTTCGACTTTATTCCCCATCAACGTTGTAACCCGTCGTTCCGCTAATTCTGCATCCTCAATCCGTACTTGAATCAAGGTTCGTGTTTCAGGATTCATAGTTGTTTCCCATAATTGATCGGCGTTCATTTCGCCAAGACCCTTGAATCGTTGCAGTTGAGCGCCTTTACCCATTTCTTTGGACATTTTAGCTAATTCATCATTTGTCCACGCATATGTAATCTGTGTCTTTGCCCCCCGTCCGCGCTGAATGCGGTAAAGCGGAGGCAATGCGATATAGATCTTCCCTGCTTCAATCATCGGACGCATATACTTGTAAAAGAAAGTCAGAAGTAAAATCTGAATATGAGCACCATCATCATCGGCATCAGTCATGATAATAATCTTGTCATAATTTGCATCGTCAACATTAAACTCTGACCCGGCACCAGCACCAACGGTATAGATAATTGTATTTAATTCTTCATTTTTAAGAACATCATCAAGTTTAGCCTTCTCCGTGTTAAGAACTTTTCCTCGTAATGGTAAGATTGCCTGAAACTTTCGATCACGGCCTTGTTTTGCAGATCCTCCCGCCGAATCACCCTCGACTAAGAAAAGTTCATTTTTCTTTGCGTTCTTAGATTGAGCCGGTGTTAGCTTTCCGGAAAGGTTACGTTCCTTTTTGCTCTTGCGTTTTCCACCACGGGCTTGATTACGTGCTTTTCGGGCAGCTTCCCGTGCTTCCCGTGCTTTTAATGCTTTCCGAATCAGCATTTGTGCAAAGTCGCCATTTTCCATTAACGCATAGCCAAGTTGTTCACTTACAATGGCATCCACAATTTTACGTGCTTCTGGTGTTCCAAGCTTATCCTTTGTTTGCCCTTCAAATTGAAGTAATCGTTCTGGAATTCGTACCGAAATTACTGCAGTAAGACCTTCGCGAACATCGCTACCTTCCAAATTTTTATCAGTAGCCTTTAGTAAGCCAACTTTTTTAGCATATTCGTTAAACGTCTTTGTCCAGGCACTGCGAAATCCCGCTTCATGAGTTCCGCCATCGGGAGTCCGAACATTATTAACAAAAGATAAGAGGCTCTCTGAATATCCATCGTTATATTGTGCCGCTACTTCTACTTCTACACCATCCTGTTTACCATCAAAATAAAGGGTCTTGCCCAAAATATCTTTACCTTCATTGAGATAGGAGACGAACTCTTGGATTCCATCATTAAACTGAAATACTTCTTGTTTTTCTTGCCCTGCACGTTTATCAGTAAGGGTAATCTTTATCCCTTTAAGCAAGAATGCCGATTCACGTAGTCGGTTAGCCAAAGTGTTGTAATCATAAACAGTTGTTGAAAAAATTTTCGGATCTGGTTTAAAAGAAACTGTAGTACCATTGCCAGCTTTGGTTTTACCAAGCTTCTTTAAGCTACCTACTGGTTGACCACCATTCTTAAAAATTTCTTGATAGCGTACATGATCACGAACGATTGTTAAGGTTAAGTGAGTCGATAAAGCATTAACTACAGAAGCTCCTACCCCGTGAAGCCCCCCTGATGTCTTATAACCGTCAGATTGTCCAAATTTTCCACCTGCATGTAATACGGTCATAATAACCTCAGGTGTTGGTTTACCTGACGCATGCATACCTACTGGCATCCCCCGACCATGGTCTTGAACCGTTATTGAATTGTCTGCTTCAATTGTGACATTAATCTCATCACCATACCCTGATAATGCTTCATCAACGGCATTATCCACAATTTCGTATACTAAGTGATGTAATCCTCGTGAATCTGTTGATCCAATATACATTCCCGGACGTTTTCGTACTGCCTCAAGACCCTTTAATACTTGAATCGATGAGGCATCATATGTTACTTCTTTTTTGGCCACAAAATGACCTCCCATTGCCAATTTAATATCTAAACGTATGTTCGAAAAATTATTGTACCATTTACGTTTATTGATTGTAAAGATAAAAACTAAACAAATTCAATCCATATTGAATGATACTCAAAAGTTCGCGCTTTAGCAAATTCATTTTATAAATCTTAGGTTACCAGTGGTGAAAAGTCTTTATTCATGCTATGCTTAAAAGCTGTGGAAGCTATTATTAAGGAGCTATTTATAATGATTTTTAAAATTCTCGGGATGATTATCATCGCCTATTTACTCGGCTCAATTCCCACTGGTCTATGGATTGGAAAATATATTTACCATAAGGATATTCGTAAACTTGGTAGCGGCAATATCGGGACTACCAACACCTTTCGAACTCTTGGCTTCAAAGCTGGTGTTGTCGTCCTTATTATTGACGTGCTAAAGGGGACCCTTGCTGCCAGTCAACCATACTTTTTAGGTGTTTCTGGAACAGTCAATCCGTTATTGATTGGTTTGTTTGCCAGTTTGGGACACACAGCCTCAATTTTCGATAACTTTCAAGGTGGTAAAGCCGTTGCAACCAGCGCTGGTATTTTGCTGGCTTACAACCCGCTTCTTTTCTTAATTGCCTGCTTAATCTTCATTGCCGTTCTTTGCCTAACCAGCATGGTTAGTATGGCAAGTATGGTCGGCATATCTGCAATTTTTATCATCGCCCTTTTTACCCGCGATTGGATATTAGCAATTGTCGCCGGAATATTAACAGCAATTGTCGTCTATCGGCACATATCAAATATTCATCGAATTTTGTCAGGAAAAGAGTCAATGGTTAAGTTTGGCTTAGGTTATTATCTACGGCAAAAAAAGCAAAAATAAAAATGAGAGGACAGCATTTTTTGTTGCCTCTCATTTTTATTTTTAAAATGGTTCAATACTAAACTTATAATTATCTTCTTCTGCTGGTGCTAAGCGGTGCATTCCTTGTTTATGCAATAAAGTACCATCAGCATTTATATTATCAGCAATTCCCCACCAAGGTTCAACACACACAAATGGTGCCGTCGCTGGATATTGGGACCAAATGCCAACATATTCAGTATCAAAAGTATCAACAGTTACTCCATGATTAACCACCGTGTCCGTCAATTTTGCTGTAAAGTGACCGCCATCTGTCTTAAAAATGATGGCATCGTGATTAAAATCATCATGATCAAGCATTCGTGCTTCTTTCATGTCAATTAGTTGCGGATGCTCTAAGTCATTATAAGGTCCCTCCAAAAGTACCCGTGAATACTCTTCCGCTGGCCAAACGCTTAACTTTGTACGGTTAAAAACTCCCGCCTTCGTTAATGGCATATTGAATCCCGGATGGGCCCCAATTGCATAAATTAAAGTTTTATCCGCACTTGGATTTATTACCCGATAGCTAACCGCCAACTTATTATTCTGTAATTCATACTTTACTTGAAGGTTAAAGGAAAACGGAAATACCTGCAAGGTTTTATCATCATCATGTTGTTCCATTATTACCATTGTCGGCGTTTGTTCGATAACATTGAATTGCCGATCTCGAGCAAAGCCGTGTTGAGTCTGATGATAAGTTTTTCCGGCATAGCTATATTGATCATTCTTTAGACGCCCAACAAAAGGAAAAAGGATGGGCGCTTGCCGTTTCCATGAAGCGGGGTCACCCTGCCATAAGTATTCAATCTGATTGTCCAGACGCTTAATACTATGTAACTGGGCACCTAATTCGTTAATTTGAATAGTTAATTGTTGGTTCTGTAAAGTAATCATATGTTATCGATCCCTTCAAATGATAAGCGTTTAACATTAAGTATACAAAAAAGCTTCCAAACGCACAATAGCAGATTTTGGAAGCTCTTTCAATAGCTTTTACTAGTAAAATTAAGTAAAATTGCCAAAAGATTTTTACTTTTGAATTTCTTCTTCGTAGTCACCGTTAGGGCAAATAACTTGCTTACCTCCCTTGACCTTTTTTTCAACAAGAAAATGACCATCTTTCGGACAATTTCGGCCAATCGGTTTATCCCATGAAACAAAGTCACAATCAGGATAACGGGAACAACCATAGAAAGTTCGATTTTTCTTTGACTTCCGCTCAACAACAGTTCCTACTTTACATTTAGGACAAGCAATTCCAATATCCTTTACAATTGCCTTAGTATTACGACAGTTAGGGAACCGTGAACAAGCGTAAAACTTACCATAGCGTCCCATTTTAATTACCATGGGGGCGCCACAAATTTCACAGTCAGTACCAGCCAATTCATCTTTCATCTCAATTTTGTCAACTTCTTCTTCAGCTGCATCGACCTCTTTAGAAAATGGTTGGTAGAACTTATCGACTACTTTAATCCAATTTTGCTTTCCTTCTTCAATCTCATCAAGTTTACCTTCAATGTCTGCGGTAAATTGAACATTTACAATATCTGGGAACTGCTTTTCAATAATTGTATTTACAATTTCACCAAGTTCGGTAGGTTCAAAATGTCGCGATACTAACCGGACATAATAACGCCGCTGAATCGTATCCAGAGTTGGAGCATAAGTTGACGGTCGTCCAACACCATTTTCTTCCAAGGTTTTAATCAGTGCCGCTTCTGTATACCGAGCAGGTGGTTGTGTGAAGTGCTGTGCCGGATCATCCTTAATCATCTGTGCATGATCGCCTTCTGTCAATTCTGGCAATACGTTATCTTTTTCGTTACCACGCTTATAAACTTTAGTAAAACCAGGAAATTTAACCTTAGACCCATTTGCACGGAAGTCAACACCATTCTGCTGTAAATTTACGCTCATAGTATCAATTACTTCTGCTGTCATTTGGCTAGCAACAAATCGCGACCAAATTAAGCTATACAGTTTGTATTGGTCATTCGTTAAGTACTGCTTCATTTTAGCCGGCGTCCGATACACAGAAGTTGGTCGAATTGCTTCGTGAGCATCTTGAGCTCCTTCAGGTAATTTTCCCTTCACCGGCTTAATAGCTGCATATTCGCTCCCATAATTTTCATGAATATAATTTGATGCTTCATGCTTTGCCACTGATGCAATTCGGGTAGAGTCCGTCCGCATATAGGTGATTAACCCCACTGGTGCTCCTTCTTTAATATCAATTCCCTCATACAACATTTGCGCGGCCATCATTGTTTTTCGCGTTCGGAAATTCAAGCGCCGGTTAGCATCCTGCTGCATTGTTGACGTGGTATATGGCGGTTGCGGTTGCCGCCGCCGCTCCCGTTTAGTAACTTTTGTAACTTCAAAATCTTTTTTCTTATCAATCTTAGCAAGGACCTTTTGAACATCATCATTATTTTTCAAGGCAACTTTTTTACCATTTTCACCATAAAAACTAGCCTTAAATTCATCTTTGTCTTTCTTAAAATCGGCATCAATTGTCCAATATTCCTCGGGCTTAAAATTCTTAATCTCATTTTCCCGCTGAATTATCAGATAAAGCGCAACTGACTGCACACGACCAGCACTCAAGCCTTTTTTCACCTTTTTCCAAAGAATCGGACTAATTGAATAACCAACTAATCGGTCTAATACCCGTCGTGCTTGCTGGGCATCTACCAAATCCATATTGATTGTCCGCGGTTCTTTGAATGCTTCTTTAACTGCATCTTTAGTAATTTCATTAAAAGTAACCCGATTTTTTTGGTCATCATCAAGCTTAAGAATATTGGAAACATGCCAAGCAATCGCTTCCCCTTCCCGATCTGGATCAGAAGCTAAATAGACTGCTTTAGCGTTTTTAGCATCTTTTCGTAATTCTTTAATTACATCGCCCTTACCACGAATCGAGATATAGTCTGGTGTATAGTCATGTTCGATATCGACCCCCATCCGACTCTTTGGCAAGTCCCGTACATGCCCTAAACTTGCAACGACCTTATAAGATCGGCCAAGGAATTTCCCAATTGTCTTCGCTTTTGATGGTGATTCCACAATCACCAAATTCTTTTTAATTTTTGAGCGGCGACGCGTTGTCTTTTTAGTCGCCGTTTTGGTTGCTTTGGTTGCCATTTTGGTAGGCTCCTAACATTTATTAATATTTCATTCAATAATATTATTAATCCATTTGACCATCATATGTCAAATATAATCTCTAACTGAAAAAAATATTTTAATCAAAAACAGCCGATAAATCAAGTCTTATTAATTTAAGCGAAATTCATCAAGAAGGTCTTGCGCCTTCAAAATCGGTTTAGCCCCAGCAGCAATCAGACTATTGCAACCAACTGACAGCGGTGCATCTATTCGTCCTGGTACAGCACAAACCGTTCGATTTTCATCAAGCGCAATATTAGCCGTAATCAAACTCCCGCTACGCTTTTTTGCTTCTACTACTAAAACAACTTCACTTAACCCTGCAATAATTCGATTTCGCTCGGGAAAATGATAAGCGAGTGGCGGTTCCCCTCGTCCATATTCAGAAATCAATAATCCGCGACTAGCCACATTGTCTTGTAACTGCTGATGGCTGTGCGGATATGCCTGATCTAATCCGCAACCAATTACCCCAATCGTTTGTCCGTCATACTTTAACGTCAGCTCATGACTAAAGCCATCAACTCCTTGTGCAAGACCACTAACTACAACCACCTGTCTTTTTATCAGGGGTGGTAACAACCCTCTTAGCGCGCTCTGACCATAGGCCGTAATTTGACGAGTACCAACGACACCGATTGACGATTGATGAAGCAAGCTCAAATTTCCGCGGTAAAAAAGGACTAATGGCGGACAATAGGTTTCTTTTAGGGTTAGTGGATACAGTGGGTCAGCAATTGTGATAAATTGTTCCTGTTCATTCAGTTTCATCGCCTCATCTAAAGCCGTACTAGTCCAGTTATTTTTAAATGCGGTTGCACTTCGCAAACTGATGTTGGAATGCTCAATTAAAAAATTGAGATTATTAAAGCAGCGCGTTCGCTGCGCACACTCCCATAAACGGTATTTTGATACTAAGCTGATTCCACGGCATAAACTCAAGCGTAATAAAAAAGTATTTACTTGTAACATAAAAAAGCCTCCATAAACATATCCTCATAGATATATATACGAAAACTTTTTAAAAATGCACTTTTTAATTTAAATATTTTTGAACGGGACTAAATGAATGACGATGAATCGGACAAGCACCTAATTTTTCAAGGCCTGCTAAATGCTCCTTCGTCCCATATCCCATATTTTGGGCAAAACCATATCCAGGATAGACGTAATCGTAATCGCGCATTAAATGATCCCGGTATTCTTTAGCAACAATACTAGCAGCTGCGACACTAATACTTTTTTGATCTCCTTTAATCAAAGTAGTTTGCGGAATATCAAGTGCTAAAGGAACAGCATCAACAATCAGGTGATCTGGTCGATGGTGAAGCTGGTTAACAGCGCGAATCATAGCATCCTGTGTTGCGGCATAAATATTCAATTTATCAATTGCTGCCCGATCATTCACTGCAATACTTACTTCAACAGCCTCGTTAATAATCTTTAAATAGAGTTTTTCACGTTCATTTCGGCTCAATTGCTTTGAATCAGTTACACCTATTAAGTCAAAATCTGCATTTAAAATGACTGCGCATGTAACAACTGGTCCTGCTAAAGGTCCTCGGCCAACTTCATCCATCCCCGCAACATATTGACAACCATTTTGCCAGTAGTACTCTTCATATTTAAATCTTTTCTTAAAGGCTGCATAGGCTTCCTGCTGACGGGCTAAGCGTCGTTTTAATTGGTCAATTGCTGTTTGAACGCCTTTGCGCGAATCATTAACTAGCAATTGGAGATAAGGATCATCAAGATTTTTTATTGTCTGAAGGTGCGCCTTTATCTGGCTGATCGTTTCTTTACTCATTTAGGCCATCCTCATTTAAATCACCAGGAACTTCAAGAGTAATTGGTCCCAATTTTCCTTTTCGCAAATCAAATATCAATCGCTCACTCGCACGATCATAATCATCACGAAGTCCCATCTTAGCTGTAATGGTTAATAACAAATCAGGATTGGTAACACTTTCGTCTAAATCTGCATCAGTTAAGCGATAACGCTCTTTTAATTTTTCCAGCTGGTGTTGACGTAAGTATTCAAGAGCAAATATAGCCACATCATCTTTGGCATACAAACTATCTTTAATCGCCCCCGATAGTGCTAACATTATTCCCTGCTTAGGAGTTGCAAACTTATGCCATAACACTCCTGGAGTATCTAAAAGCTCCAATTCAGCAGACGATCGCAACCATTGCTGGCCGGTAGTTACTCCAGGCCGATTGCCAGTAGCGGCAACATTTTTCTTTACAAGGTGATTCAATAACGTTGATTTACCGACGTTAGGGACTCCTACACACATGGCTCTTATTGGTCTCTTCTTCATTCCTTTTGCTTGCTCATCGGCAAGCTTGTCATGAAGAATTTCCTTACTTTTAGCAGTAACAATTTTTGCAACATTATTTTGCCGTGAATCAAGGGCCAAAACTGGTTGCCCCTGATCTTTAAAATAAGTCAGCCATTCATTTAGTCTTTGACGATCAGCAAGATCTGTTTTTGTCATAATTAATAGTTTAGGTTTATCTCCCGCTGCTAATGCCACTTCTGGATTTTGTGACGAATATGGAACTCGGGCATCAACTAATTCAAATAAAATATCTACCAGTGTCATCTGCTCGCGAATCTGTCGCAATGCTTTTGCCATATGCCCAGGAAACCACTGGATTGTTGCCATTTTTCTCTCCTCCTTAATTCATTGCATCAATATAACGTTGCCATGCCTCATCAAAAATTGTCATCGACGGTAGATAATCTGCATTTTCTTCTAGATATTTAGATATTTCTTCAAAATCGGTCGATTGTTTGGGAAATGCTGAGTCAAAAAATGCGTTATTGGCAAATTGTTGAACTTCATCTGCACTATTAGGATTTCTCTGTGTCATTAAAAATTGATAAAAACTCATTCGCACTTTGGTGTTCCCCCTATCCTAATGATTATTTGTTGGTACCGTAATGAGGAATTTAAATTGACCTGCTGCCATATTTATCTCTTGAGCAGAATATTTTAAGGAACGATGTTTACTATACCGATTAAGGTCTAATAAAACTGTTTTTTTCGATGGATTAATTGTCACCCATTTAGGAATGTCATAGTTCTTAGCAATATAGCCCATTACAAATTTAATCGGAATATTTAACCGTCCAACGGTTAATCCTTTTGCTCGTAATAAAACATTCCCATCACGCAATCTTTCTGGAATGAAGTTAATTGCAAAACGAACATTAGCTCCTAAAAATTTGGTATTCCCTGTCAGAGTAGCATATTTATCACCAACAATAAAATCATAACGAACTTTTTGTCCCTTTAAAAATTCATTCAAGTAGTTTGCTGCTAATGCATTTACCTGTTTTTTATTTAATTCAACCGTAACTGATGAATCGCTTGGTTTAACCGGTTTAGTAACTGTAATATTAGGAGAAGGTGCTGTAGCTTTATTTATCACTATTCCACAGCCAATAAGGATTACTGCAACTAGACAGAAAAAAGCCCATTTCCACCAATTAATATTTTTCACTTCAGTCTTATTCATCTTTACCTCCTCGTAAATTCCCAACTGTCGTGTTTTTCCATTGATTTAAACAAATAAGTGGCTATTTGATTGTATCCAGCATGATTGGGATGAAAATTATCTTCAGTTGAAATATACCTATTCAAGTTTTGATCCTTATGATTCATAATTTCGATTACCCGCTTTTGACTTACTTTTCCTTGGTTCGCCTTTTTTTCTTCCTTTAATAGTTCCTGGCGTTGACTCTTTGTCTGGTATTGACCATAAGACATCACCTTATTAATATCAACGAAGTACATATGACGATAATTCCCCATTGTATCTTTAGTTACTTGATTCCAGTCACTAATAGACTGATTAATTATCGTTACATCTGGAAAATAGGTATAAAAAGGATTATAGATACTCATTACAAAAATCGGGGCATTGGGATTTTCTTTTCGAACGGCATTAAATAATTTCGTTAGCTTTTGCTGATACGTTTTTTCACCCTTATGAACACTATCGGTAACCTGAGCTTCAGAGTCCATAACGTTCTTCTCAAGGATTTGCATTAAGTCATTTCCACCAACTGTAATTGTAATCACGTCAGCAGTTTGCAAATCTTTTTGTAATTGCGATTGCTGGTTCACCCGGTCAAGAATCTGATCCGACCGATCACCAGTCACTCCATAGTTGACGGTGGTAACGTTGGTCCGCTTATAACGGTGTTCTATTTTATTCTTAATTATTCCAACATAGCCACCATTGTTATCCTCATCTCCTTGGCCGTGAGTAAGAGAATCTCCAAGCGCAACTAACTTGACGTTTTTTTTCTCAACATATTTTGGTGCAACCGACTTAATGTTATTAGTCATCGTCTTAGTTGAATGATTATAGACGTACCATCCTCCACCAATAATCCCAACCATGATCAATCCAACCAATAATAATTGTTTCCACTTTTTCATCTACTGTACCTCATTATTTTAAGAAATAAAGGCTGAGAAAAAACCTCTGCTTTTTCTCAGCCTCGCTAGTTTTACGATTAATTTAGAAATAACGCAATAAGCTAGCTTATGTCCTACAACTACTATGATAGTTATCTTAGCTATTATATTATTCAGTATAGTATAGGAGACAACAAGCTCCCATTCCCGTATGAGTTGCAATAATTGGCACTGTTTCTCTAACTATGACGTCAATATGAGGGTAAAGTTCTTTTAAGTTTGCTAGTAATCGTTCTACTTCTTTACCAGCATCTACATGGGATATACCAATTTTCTTAACTTTAGGCCCTCTCACCATTTCATCAAGAATTTTGCCCCATTCTTTATGAATAGATTTTAAGCCGCGCCCCTTAGACTCGATATGAATTTGACCACCATATACTTGAAGCATAACTTTAATGTTAAGAAGATTTGAAACAGCTCCAGCAAACTTGCTAATTCGTCCTCCAGCAACTAAATTATCAAGGTTATCAATTGCAAGATAGAGTTTAGATTTATTAAGAACTTCTCGCATCTTTGCAATAGCATCATCAACACTGCCCCCGTTTTCAATCACTTCAGCAGCTTCCACAATTTGAAAAGCCATCCCTTGATCTGTTGTCTGAGAATCATAAACAGTAACCTTTGTCTTCGTCATCCCCGCAGCTTGTTCTGCTGCGTGAACTGTTCCACTAATTGATTCCATCATGGTAACACATAATACTTCGCTGCCATCTTCACCTAATTTATCGAATGCATCAACAAATTTACCAATTGGTGGTTGAGATGTCTTAGGTAATGCCTTAGCATTTTGCATCATTGCAGGGAACTGATCATTTGTTATCGTTTCACGTTCAACATATACCGTCCCATCAATCATTACACTTAATGGTATAATTGTAATGTCATACTTTTTTATTTCTTCATCAGTTAATCCAGCCGATGAGTCACAAACAATTTTTATCTTTGCCATGAAACTTACCACTCTTCCTGAACAATTTGTGCTATAATTATCTAGTAATCAAAACTAGATAATCAATTTCAAATACTATTATACTCAATTCTATCTAATTTTGTAAGACTAATTACTATTCATATAGTATACCAAAAATAATTTGAGAATTCATTGGTCTTTAGAAAGGGGTCTTTTGATGAATACAGAAAATAATACTAGGAATCGCAATACCCTTTTAATCGAAATAGGTAATGCTGTTACGCATGGAATTGGCGCCAGTCTATCAATTGCCGGTTTGATTTTATTAATCATTCGAGCAGTTCATACCGGCAGCCCTATGAGAATAGTAACATTTACCATTTACGGTAGTGCGCTAATCCTTTTCTACCTCTCATCAACCTTGTTCCACGCGCTTATTTTTACTCGTGCCAAGCGAGTATTTCAAATTTTAGATCACTCAATGATCTTTGTCCTGATAGCAGCCACTTACACTCCCTATTGTCTTGTTAGTATCGGTGGCTGGCTCGGTTGGACTATTTTCGGTGTTATTTGGGGACTTTCTGTTATTGGAATAGTTTATAAATGCATTTGGCTCAAGCATAAAAGCAAATACTCTACCATTATCTATATTCTAATGGGTTGGCTTTGTTTAGTTGCTTTTATGCCATTATGGCGCGCATTAGGGCCAATCGGCTTTGGTCTATTGTTACTTGGAGGCCTTGCGTTTACAATTGGTGCCCTCTTTTATAGTCGGCCAACTCCATATACACACTTCATTTGGCATATTTTTGTTTTAATCGGAACAATTTTAATGTACTTTTCGATTTTACTATACGTTTAATTGCCACTCCTCAAAGCGACAAACTAGCTGACCAGCCTCATTATAATCTGTTTGTTTAACTAGGTGCCAACGATCATAATCGATCGTTGGCATTTTTGTATCCCCATTAATCTTTCTATTGATAACAGTTCGATATAATTTTGTTGCAAGCGGGAGCAATTGTTTATAAATAGTCGCTCCGCCAATTACATAATATTCAGCATCATGTTCTTGCAGATACTTTGTTAAATCACACAAAGAATGCATAACGATTAGTTCGGAAGTATTAAGTTGGCGGTTAGTTAAAACAATATTTTCTCGTTTAGGCAGTGGTTTATTGCCGAGGGATTCCAAGGTCTTTCGTCCCATAATAATTGGATGTCCTAAAGTTTGACGGCGAAAATGCTTCATATCTGCGGAAACATGCCATGGGATAGCATTTTCTTTGCCAATCCATCCTCCCAAGTCTTCTGCCCATATTAAACTTACTTCACTCATAGCCAGCCCTCCTAAACAGCTACCGGAGCCTTTATTGCTGGTTCAGAAGTATATCCTTCTAATTTAATGTCAGCCATTTCGTACTGATCAATTGGCTTTGGTTCCGCTGGAAGGATTAACTGCGGAGCTGGATGAGGAGTTCGCTCTAACTGTTCTTTTACCTGCTCAAGATGATTTAAATAAATATGAGCATCACCAAGTGTATGAACAAAATCACCAACCCCCAAACCGCATTGATGAGCAATCATATGTGTTAATAAGGCATAACTAGCAATATTAAATGGAACCCCAAGAAAAATATCTGCACTACGCTGATACAATTGGCAGCTTAATTTCCCATCATTGACATAAAATTGAAACATCGTATGGCATGGTGGAAGAGCCATCGAAGGAACATCTTCTGGATTCCAAGCAGAGACAATCATTCGCCGAGAATCTGGTGTTGTTTTAATTTGCTGGATTACATTTGCAATTTGATCGATTGTCTCACCTTGGCTAGTTTGCCATTTCCGCCACTGACTACCATAAACTAATCCTAGGTCGCCATATTTCTTTGCAAATTCATCATCAGTCAAAACACGATCACAAAAGGCCTTTTTTTCTTGAAGATAAACTTTTTTAAATTCAGGATCTTTTAGCCAACGATGCCCAAAGTCTGTCATATCAGGGCCATGGTAGTCGGAACTTTCAACCCATTTTTTAAATGCCCATTCATCCCAAATATGGTTTTTATGTTGAAGAAGAAAGCGAATATTAGTATCACCACGTAAAAACCATAGTAATTCACTTTTTATTAACCCAAATGGTACTTTTTTGGTTGTCAAGATTGGAAAACCTTTATTTAAGTCAAAACGCATCTGGTAACCAAAAACCGATTTAGTCCCCGTCCCAGTCCGGTCATCCTTTTGATGGCCATTTGCTAAAACATAGCGCAGAAGGTTTAAATATTGTTCTTCATTTAAATTTACTGTCATGCCACTTTCTCCTCTTAATTATTATTCATCGACATACGTACTCAAATACTCCCACCGTGCCGTCTTTTTATCAATTTCTGCTTGAACGTCATTTAACTGCTTTTGTAATTTTGCTAATTTATTATAATCACTTGCTGCCTCGGCCATCTGATTTTCTAATTGTTGATGCTGTTGATCAAGCTCATCTAATTCTTCATCAATGTGATCCCATTCCAATTGTTCAGCATAAGTCAGCTTTGTTTTTTCTTTTTTGGGCGGCGTTTCTTTTTGCGGCTTCTTTATATCCACATTTTTATTACTGCTCTCTTTTTTCTTTTCAATTTGTGCTTTTTCAGTAGCTAAATAATCAGTAAACCGTCCCGTATAACGCTGAATATCACCATTCCCACGGAAGATTAATAGGTCATCAGCAACCTTATCTAAAAAGTATCGATCATGAGAAACTGTAATTACCGTCCCAGCAAAGTTATCTAGATAATCCTCTAAAACAGTTAATGTTCCAATATCTAAATCATTTGTCGGTTCGTCTAACAATAGCACATTCGGTTGCTGCATTAAAATCTTCAAAAGATATAGGCGCCGCTTTTCTCCACCGGAAAGCTTACGAATTAAAGTTCCATGCATGAAACGAGGGAATAAAAAGCGTTCTAAAAGTTGCGTAACACTTAACTTATTACCATCTTTATCTGTCACGTTTTCGGCGATTTCAGACAAGAAACTAATCATGCGCTTACTATCATCAATTCCCTCAGTTTGCTGGGTATAGTAACCAAGTTTAACGGTTTCGCCAATTTTAATAACCCCATCATCTAAAGGTACTCGTTGTGCAATCACGTTTAATAAACTAGTTTTCCCAGCACCATTTTCGCCCGTAATTCCAATCCGGTCACCAGCTTGTACTAACCAGTTAAAGTCCTGCAAAATTTGGTGGTTACCAAAACTTAAATTAGCATCCTTAAATTGAATAACATCTTTCCCTAACCGCTGTGAGCCAAGGTTAATTGCAATGTCTTCATCAGTTTTAAGCTTGCCGATTTTGTTCTCAAGTTCGTGGAAACGATTAATTCGTCCCTTTTGCTTGGTTGAGCGAGCTTTGGCACCAGTTCTCATCCACGCCAACTCTTTTTTATATAACTGCTGGTTTTTGCGTTCAGTGTCCTTCGCTAATTCAACTCGTTCTGCCTTTTTTTCGACAAAGGCTTGGTAATTTCCCTCATAGTGATACAGGTTACCAAAAGAAAGTTCCCAAATATGGTTGGTGATTTGGTCGAGAAAATAACGGTCATGCGTTACAACAAGCACCGCTCCTTTATAGCTATTTAAGAAATCTTGGAGCCACACAACCGAATCAAGATCAAGGTGGTTAGTCGGCTCATCTAACAATAATAAGTCGGGGTGCTGAATTAAGACTTGCGCTAAGCCAACCCGCTTTTTCTGACCACCAGAAAGCTCCGAAATATGTTGACTTACATCATTAATTTTAAGTTGGGTTAAAATCGTTTTTACGCGACTATCTGCCTCCCACGCATCCTCTTGATCCATTTTCGCTTGCATTTTGGTATAGTAATCCATTGCCTGAGCGTCTTCCGGATGTTTTGTAAAACGATCTAACGCTACTTCATACTGGCGAATCGTCTCAAAAACCGGTTGTCGACCGTCAAAAACAGCTTCCATAATTGTTTTTTCTTCATCAAGTTCTGGTTGCTGTCTTAAATAACCAATTGTGTAGTCATTGGGCATCGTGATCTGCCCGCCTCCCTCAGGCTTTACTTCACCACTAATCACATTTAAGAGACTGGTTTTGCCGCTCCCATTAACCCCAATCAACCCAATTCGGTCATTCTCGTTAATAATAAACGAAATATTATCAAATAATGTTTTTTCGCCATACGTACTCGTAAGGCCTTCAGCGCGCATCGTCTGCATACTATCCCTCTTTCATTATCTTTTGTGCTTCATTTAATAAAGCTACTGGATCATTGGTAATCTTACCATTTATAACTGTTGTCGTTAGTTGTTGGATAATTTTTCCCATCAAAGGGCCAGGTTTTATTCCTGCTTTGGTGATCAACATCTTTCCGTCAACCGCTAGCTCTTTACTATTCTTAATTGGCAATTGCTGATATGCTGCTTGTAAATCTTTATCCGGAATTGCCCACCCATATAATTTGGCAACCTGATTAGCATCGTGCAATGCTGCCGCCCCAGTCTTAAAGATCGTGACTGGCATTAGACTCCTTTGGCGAATCGCTGTTACTGCCGGAACTATTTTCTTCACTTGTGATATTAAATCATTAGCTGTCTTCCACTTTTTCAAGAACTTATTAATTTCGCCTTGATCTAGTTGAAGCTGAATACATATAACCGCCCATAATTGTGCTTCATTTTCTAACTCCCAGTGATTTAATAACAATAGTGCCGAAAGAACATCTTTTGCATCAGCAAGTCCAGGACAATATTGATACAGCCCAGTCGAAATAAAGTCTTGCAGTCCGGCAACTGGTTTTTGTCCTAACATTAGCTTTTCAAACTCAACCCGAATTCGCTCAACTGCAATTTTAGCTAAAAGCGGGGCATTTTCTTTAATTCCGGTTAGGGTAGGGCCGTCAATAACAAAATTGAGTTTACTTGCAAAACGGACAGCGCGCATCATTCGTAATGCATCTTCATGAAAACGTTCATTAGGGTCACCAACAGCACGAATAAGGTGTTTTTGCAGGTCAGTCAATCCATTAAATAAATCGATAACTTCTCCGTCTTCACGGAGCGCTAACGCATTAATAGTGAAATCCCGTCGTTTAAGATCTTCGCTAAGGGAGCGGACAAAAGTAACCTTATCAGGGCGTCGATAATCTTGATAGCCTGATTCGGTCCTAAATGTTGTGGTCTCATAGCCAGTACCATGGTCTAAAATCATCACTGTGCCATGTTCAATTCCTGTATCAACAGTATGGTTGAAGATTGCCTTAATCTCACTTGGATAAGCACTTGTTGCAATGTCAATGTCATGAATATCATCATGTAAGATAGTGTCACGAACACAACCGCCAACAAAGTATGCTTCATATCCAGCCGCTTCAATTTTTTGTAAAACTGGCCGTGCTGGCTCAAAAATAGCTGGTAATTGTTTTATTTTCATTTAATCAGGTCCCCATTTCGATAATCAAAATAGATTATAGCAAATAAAATTAACACTAAAAAGAGACAGTGAGCTCAAAAGAGATGACATTTTTTATCAACCTTTGATTTCTCCTGTCCCAATTAAAGATATAAATTATTTATAATCTTCGTACTGATCATATAAGTCTTGCATTTCCGTATCAGTTGGTACTAATCGCAAATAGTGTTCCAATTCATCCATGAGTTTATCAGTCTCGCCAGTTTCACGATAATAATTAATCAAATCCTTTAAGAAAGTTGGATTTTCACTATATGCTGGTAAGGCAGCCTCATAGTACTTTCCGGCAAGCTCAAGTTGATCAGTTCGTTGATACGATTGTGCCAGATTCCAATATACCTGTGGATCAATCTCGTCTTCTTTTACCAATGGGCTTAATAATTCAATATTAGTCTTATCATCATGTTGATGAAGTAAAAAGTTGCTATATTGAAGCGTAATTGTCATATTTTCCGGCGCTAATTCATGGGCTTTTGTAAGGTATTTATGCATTAACTTATGGTTTCCTAGATGACTAACAATTTCGGCAGCTAATGAATATAAATATTCATTATATTGATCAACGCCTAATCCTTCTTGAACCACCCGTAACGCTTGCTGGTATTTATTTTCTTTTTCGTACGCTCGCGCTAATTCAGGATAGGCAGAAGCATATTGGTCATCATCATTTATTAGGTCTTCTAAGGTCTTAATTGCCTCCTCGGTCTCACCCAGCTGTAATAAGGTAAGCCCTTTTTGAAAGCGAACGTCACTAGTCTGATATTCAGGCTTTACTTGTTTGAAATAACCGAGTGCCTTTTTAAACTGACCACTTTGGGCATAACAAATACCAAGGCGCCCAGCAATATCTACTTTTGCAAAATCCGTGTACCCGTTTTTAATTAATTGGAAATAATACTGAATTGCATCGGCAAATTGCCCAACCATGAAATAGAACTCTCCCAGTGCAAATTCAACTGCCGGCTCATCCGGTGCTAATGCATATGCTTCTTTAAGTTTTTCCTCAGTAACTTCAAATTCTTCTTCTGTTTGGTACAAGTCCGCTGCTACAAGCAACGCCTGCACGTATGCTGGCGAATTAGGCTTAATTTGTGCTAAATAAGACAAAGCTTCATCATTATGCCCCTCATCGATTGCAATTGTTGCCAAATTAGTCTTGAGCTCATCTTCATCAGGATAACGCTCCAATAATTTCAAATAAATTGTTCGTGCTTGTTGCAAAAAGCCCAATGCGTACAACTCTTCCGCCAGACTAAATAACATATCATCATCATCATTTATTAGTGCCAGCTTGAATGAATTTTGGGCTTCTTTTAATTTACCTGCTTCTAATTGATCAATCATTTGTTCTGAGTAGGTCATTTTTTTGCCCTCCTTTTATTGTCATTTTAAATATATCACAGTCTTCTAGTTTAAGCATTGAACTTGGTTTTAAAAGAAAAAAGACCATAGTAACTTTACTATGATCTTTTTTATATTTAACTGTTAAATTATTTAACAGCATCCTTTAAAGCTTTACCAGGCTTGAATGCTGGTACCTTGCTTGCAGGAATGTTGATTTCTTCTCCAGTTTGTGGGTTGCGGCCCTTACGTGCAGCACGTTGACGTACTTCGAAGTTACCGAAGCCAATCAATTGAACCTTTTCACCCTTAGCTAAAGATGCTTGAATTGAACTGAAAACAGCATCTACAGCTGCAGTAGCATCCTTCTTGGTTAAGCCAGTTGCAGTAGCAACATTGCTTACTAATTCTGCTTTGTTTGCCATGTTGTTTCACCTCCCACAATTAACGAGAGCCTCAAACTCACGTCAGTGAATGTTAATTTTGAGTGGTCCAAAATTAACGAAATAATTACGAGAAGTTCGTATCATTTCATTGTTAAGATTAGCATAGAGAAAGCCTGCTGGCAAGCGGTTTTCTTAACTTCTACCCGCATTTTTAATGTTTTTTCATTTTATTGGAATTTCTCTAACATTTTATTGCCGTTGACGCTTAATCAAGTGAATTGGCGTTCCTGAAAAGTCGAATGCCTTTCTAATCTGATTTTCTAAATAACGCTCATAAGAAAAATGCATTAATTCAGGATCGTTTACAAAGATAACAAATGTTGGTGGTTCAGTTGCTACTTGTGTTCCGTAATATACACGCAACCGGCGTCCATTTTGCGTTGGCGTTGGGTTAGCCGCAATTGCATCCATTAAGACATCATTTAAGACTGAAGATTGAATCCGCTGACGATGATGGTCATACACTTCTTCAATTAACGCTGGTAATTGATTTAATCGTTGCTTGGTTTTAGCCGAAACAAAAATTATCGGCGCATAACTAAGATATTGGAATTCTTGTCTAATTAAATTTGTAAAGTCAGTCATTGTACGGTGGTCTTTTTCTTTAAGTGTATCCCACTTATTAACAACGATGATAACGCCACAACCAGCTTCATGCGCATATCCCGCAATATGCTTATCAAGTTCACGAATGCCCTCTTCTGCATTTAAGACAACCAAAACTACATCACTGTCATCAATAGCTCTCATTGAGCGCATTAATGAGTAACGTTCAGTATTTTCATATATCTTTCCTTTTTTGCGGATACCAGCAGTGTCAACCATTGTAAATTCTTGACCGTCATTTGTCTTAAATTTAGTATTAATCGCATCACGGGTTGTTCCGGCCACATTAGAAACAATGACCCGATTTTCACCCAAAATAGCATTTACAAGCGATGACTTTCCAACATTGGGGCGACCGATAAAACTAAAGTGAATACTATTATCGTCCTCATTTGCTGCATTATCTGGAAAACGTTTAATGACAGCATCTAATAGGTCACCCATCCCGATTCCATGAACACTGGAAACAGCATATGGCTCACCTAATCCAAGTGAATAATAATCATAAATATCACTACGTCTTTCTGGATTATCAACCTTATTAACAGCAAGAACTACTGGTTTATTTGACCGATATAAGATACGTGCTACCTGTTCATCAGCATCAGTAACACCATTTTCCACGTCTACTACAAAAATAATCACGTCAGCCTCATCAATTGCAATTTCTGCTTGTTGACGAATTTGAGTTAAGAGGGGTTGATCTGAGATCTCAATTCCCCCTGTATCGATCATACTAAAATGTTTGCCTAACCATTCCGCATGGGCATAAATTCGGTCACGAGTAACCCCAGGAGTATTTTCAACAATTGAAATTCTTTCTCCTGCAATACGATTAAAGAGTGTTGATTTACCAACATTTGGTCGACCAACTACTGCGACGATTGGATTAGCCAATCTTTCCACCTTCTTTCGTTTTATTTTAAAAATGATTAAAGAGGAAGCAACAATATTGTCACTTCCCCCTTAAAAGATAATTAATTTAAGAAGCTAGTTCCGTAGGTCCTTAAGCTTGTCACCAATTAAGTCACCCATTGAGAAGCCACTTTCTTCTTCTGGAGCATTATTCATAAAGTTGCTCCGATTGTTATTGTTTCGACGTGAACGACGACGACCACGGTAGTTTTCACCGTTGTTATTGTTGTTCTCATCTTCCTTTGGACGTTCTTCAAGAGCTTTCATTGATAAACCAAGACGTTGGTGTTCAGGGTCAACATTAATAACCTTAACTTTAACTTCTTGACCAGGCTTAAGAACATCAGCAGGTGTAGCAATGTGCTTGTGTGAAATTTGTGAAATGTGAACTAAACCTTCAACACCAGGGAATACTTCAACAAAAGCACCAAAGCTAGTCAAACGCTTTACAGTACCAGTCAATACACTATCAACTGGGGCCTTTTCTTCGATGTCATCCCATGGGCCAGGCAATGTTTGCTTGATAGATAATGAAATCCGTTCACGTTCAGGATCAACACTTAAGACCTTAACCTTAACATCTTGACCTGCACTTAAAACATCTGAAGGCTTATCAACATGGTCGTATGAAATTTCGGAAACGTGAACTAAACCATCAACACCGCCAAGGTCGATGAATGCTCCAAAGTTTGTCATACGAGCAACCTTACCTTCGACAACATCACCCGGTTGTAATTCAGCAAATACCTTTTCAGCAGCCTTTTCGTGTTGAGCTTGAATAATTTCCTTGTGAGAAAGAATCAAACGGTTTTCGCTTGGTTCAATTTCAACAATCTTAAATTCAAGTTCTTGACCCTTAAATTGGTTCAAGTCTTCAACATAGTGATCCGTAATCATTGAAGCAGGGACGAAGCCACGAACTCCAGCATCAACGACTAATCCACCCTTAACAGCTTGGGTAACTTTTGCGGTGATATGTTCACCTTCATCAAATTTCTTTTGAATGTCATCCCATACCTTACGGGCTTCAAGACGACGGTGAGAAAGTAAGTAGCTACCATTTTCCTTATCATTACCAATCTTAGAAATGACAACTAAGTCTAATTCGTCACCTACTTTTACAGCATCATTGATGTCTTCAACTGGCTTGGTTGATAATTCCTTAGCAGGGACGACACCTTCAACCCCTGCATCTTTAATACCAACGATAGCTTGACGATCGTCATCGATTGCCAAAACTTCACCCTTGACAACATCGCCCACCTTTACTTGTTCAATGCTATCAAGCGCTTCTAACATATCGTTTTTATTTTCGTTGTTTTCAGCCATTAAAAAAAATCCTCCTTGCAACAATCAACTCTAAATGATATTTTACTAAAAATTGTTTTACATTTCCAGTATTTAGACTAATTCATCTCGTGTTTTTTTATTATTTTACTAATCGCGTCTACTACTTCATCAATCGTCAAATTTGTGGTATCTAATTTTATTGCGTCATGTGCTTGAGTAAGTGGCGATATTTTTCTTGTTGAATCCTTCTTATCTCGTAGTTCAATCGCCTGTTGTAGCTCTTCAAGTGAAGTAGTATTAATCCCTTTTGCCTTATTTTCAACATAGCGACGACGAGCTCGTTCATGGGCACTTGCTACCATAAAGATTTTAACTGGCGCATCCGGCAAAACAGTCGTTCCGATATCACGACCGTCCATCACGATACCACCATCGGCCGCAATTTTTCGTTGCTGTTGTGTCATTTCTTCCCGAACAGCAGGAATTGCTGCAATTGCAGATACGTTTCTTGCTACCTTAGGCAGGCGAATATCGTGGGTTACTTCCTGCCCATTTAAAAATACTCGTTGTTCTGTTTCGCCAGGTTTAAAATTAATCTTTATTTGACGAGCCACCTCCGCTATTTTAGCATCATCGTTAAGATCAATCCCTTGATTTAATACGGCTAAAGTTACAGCTCGATACATTGCTCCTGTATCACAATAAATATAATTAAATCTTTTAGCAACTAACTTCGCCACTGTACTCTTACCTGCTGACGCTGGTCCATCAATAGCAACTTGTAAACCTTTGCTCATTATCAGTCTTCACTCCTCTTTTTTATCCAGTATTCTACTTTACCAGAAAACCAACCATTATTGTTTAAATAATTAACGATAATTATAACGATTGGTATTTTCTGTATTACTGTAGTGATTATAGGTCTGGTTATTATTATAGCGACGCGGAGTTTGCTGATAGTAACTATTACTATAGCGATTGGCATTGCGGTTTTGATAGCCGTTATTATAACGGTAACTACTACTATAGCGATAATAGCTACTACTTTGAGAGTAAGTGCTGCTCTGACTTACCTGACTTGAACTAGTCGTGACAGCTGAAGAAGAACTGCTGCTTAACTCGCTGCTATCTTTTTCATGCTTAGATTCTTTGCTAGAGGTATTCGAGCTGTGAGATACTTTTTTTTTACTATTGTCAGAATCAGACGCCACTTGTTCGGTCCTTACTGGATGATTAAATGACTGCTTATTATTAATCCAGTAAATAAGCGGAGCCGCGGCAAGAACAATAATGAGGACAATCAAAATAGTTGTAATCATTGAATTATGAGACCGTTGCTTTCGGTGTTCTGTTCGTGAAAGATGACCATCACTATCAAAATCTTCATTATCAGTAAATTTTTTATCCCATAATTCATCATTTGCCCGTCGACTTTCTTTCCGTCCTTCACTCAAGGTAATCATGCCTCCTTATTTTTGAATTTAACAATCTGATTGTATCGCAAACTTTTAACAATTGTCTAGCAACAACATTAAACTTTAATTTTCATCAATATTTAGCAACTGCTTTAATTGTCTCTGCCAATCCATTTTCTTTGGTTGTGTCATCGTTTTACTAACAGGAAGATTAATCTCTGCTTGCCAGTTCTCTTTATCGTGGTCACAACAATTACTCTTGGCTGTTAATAGTTTTTCGCCAAAATAAGCTAATAGATACTCACGACGGCATCCTTCATTATTTATATACCCAAGCATTTCCTGCAGTTCGTGTTCCATTTGATATTGACGGTGCTTAAATGTGTTAACAATCTGCTCAGGAGATGAATGGTGAGTTAAATAAAAATTAAAAAGTTCAGCCTGTTCGCCAAGAATTGTCGATGGTATATTATGTTCTTCGATCTGTTTTAATAATTCAACTGAAGGAACATCAATGCTCGTTAATTGCCGTTGAATCATTTCATCCCCGTCTGCATATAATAAAACAGCTAAGCTCTGCTTCCCGTCTCGTCCTGCCCGACCAATTTCTTGTAAATAGCTTTCTAAATTATGCGGTAAATGGTAATGGATAACAAAGCGCACATCGTTTTTATCAACTCCCATCCCAAATGCACTTGTTGCACAAATAACTTGTAACTCATTCTCCATGAATTGCCGTTGTATTTGAAAGCGTTCGATTGGTGCAATCCCCGCATGATAGGCAGCAACATTCAAGTCGGTATGTTGCGTAAGCCATTCCGCCATTTGTGAAGCAATTTTCCGGCTGGCAAAATATACTATCCCCGGGCCCTTAAACTTTTGCACTAAACGTAATAATTCTTCGTCTTTTTCCTGTTGCTGGTATTCCTTTTGCACTGTGAGAAAAATATTTGGTCGATCAACAGATTTAACTACCTGCTGTGCTTTTTTTATTCCCATTTTTGTTTGGATATCCTGGCGAATTTGCGGAGTAGCAGTTGCCGTTAACATTAGTGTAGTCGGGTTGCCTAATTGCTGACGAACATTTTTTAATAATAGATATTCTGGACGAAAATCAGGCCCCCATTGTGAAATACAATGAGCTTCATCAACCACAAGCATAGCTACATCAACCTGACTAAAAGCAGCTAAAACATTTTTATTATCAAGCATTTCTGGAGAGGTAAAAACAAATTTAAATGATTGCAGGTTCCTTAGCACAGTCGCTCTTTCGTGCCCAACGAGCTGACCATTTAACATTATTACCCTCTTTTCACCTTGACGCCGCAAACGGTCAACTTGATCTTGCATGAGAGAAATTAAGGGAGAAACAATTATAACTGTTCCCGTTAATAAATATGCAGGAAGTTGGTATAGTAGCGACTTTCCTGCTCCTGTCGGCAAAACCGTCAGTACATCTTCACCTGTTAATAGTGTCTTAATTGTTCTTTCTTGACCCGGACGAAAATTGTCAAAACCAAAACGATTTTTTAAGACCCGCAAAAGTTCTTGTTCAGTTTTCATTTATTACTCCCTGATATATTTGATATAGGCGATATTCATAGAAGCTTGAAATATCATCATTAAATTGCCAAGTAACTGGTGAACCATTATAAGCCTTTGCAAGAACAGCTCTCTTATTCGTTGGCAGAAAACGATCCCAATCCATTTTATCGGGCATTAAGATGGCTGCCTCTAACAAGTGTTCTTTGATGGTACTCTCTTTTAAGTGTCGTTCTTGGGCAATCGTTGGAATTTCCTGCCCTTGAGCATAAAAATTATAGGTTACTTCAGCACTTTGGTTTAACGGACTCGTCCGTAAAATCGGGGTTAACAATTGTTGCAGGGGACCAGGAAAATTGCGAGCATAAGCACTTATCGCCAGCATTTCATCATGCCTTAAAAAAGAAATATCTTCTACTGACAAATTTAAAGCAACTGCTGCTTGATTAGGTGTCCACCCCGCCTTTTGATGGCCAATTAATAGGTTAAAAAAATCTTTTGCTAGTCGCAGATCTTCACTCGCAATTGCTGTGCCAAATCGTTGTAAATCTAAATAAAGCCGATTAGTAAAATCATGCTGATAATTATTGCGAAACCACTTTTTGACTGCCAACATCTCTTCATACGGGATAGTAAGCGGAGCATATTTATTTTGATGATAAGAGTATTCTGATGCAACCTGAACCGCCAACAATAACCGCTGCATTACTCGATGAGTATTTGCCAACCAATACCAGTCAAAAAAAGCGGGGTCATAGCGACTTGTTTCTTCTTTTTTCAAAAGAGCTGCCCCTTCTTCTGTTAGTCTTGCTTGTGCCTGCTCGTCCAATATCAACAATTTTTGGCTAACTAGTTTCTTAATAAGATGGTCAAAGTCAGGCCTAGTTAGCGAACGATACGCCCCTAGCCATTTCAAAATTCCATATTGCTGAGCCCAAAATAACGTTGCCACTGTTCGCCGGCTACGAAGCGTATTTTCAATCACCCTAATTCGTCGTGGCTGATGATAGCTAAAAAAACGTAATAATTCTGTCATCTTTCCCCCCTATATATCTATATACGTATTTTATTTAAAAATACTAGCACAGATTGTAATTTTTTCTAAAGTAATCTTCCCACCAAGACAGTTATTTCTCACGATTAGCCTTTATTATAACTTTATAACTGAAAAAACTGAGGAAAAAGCAAAAGTCTTCCCTCAGTCCTATTGATTGATTTTAAAGTGTCCGATGATGATCTAACCATGCTTGTAATCGATTAGCAATAATTACATACACTATGGTAACTACTAGTCCTTTAATTATATTAAATGGAAGCACCCCAATCGCCACGAGCTGGGATACTGGCAAGGTCGATTTCCAGTTCCAAACTGCCATATATAATGGTGTAAGAACCCACAAATTTAATAATGACATCACAACTGTCAGCGTTATCGTTCCAGAAATAATTCCCATAACAGCCTGTTTCTTTTTACTCCAGTCATGATGCTGCCATACCCAGCAGAACGGTAAAAGCATCGCTAATGCCGATAGAAAATCACTAAAAATACCAATTAATTCTGCAGGTGAAAATCCATGAACCATTCCATGAATCAAGCATTTTAACAATGCAATGATAATCCCTCCCACAGGGCCATAAATATACCCACCAAGCAATACTGGGACGTCAGAAAAGTCCAACTTTAGATAAGGTGCCATTGGCAAAATTGGAAATTCAAAAAACATTAAAATAAATGCTAAGGCACTTAAACATGCCATCCCAACCAAGCGTTGAATACGTTGATGCGTCACTGTCATTAATAACAACCTCCATTTGAGATTGCCTCCATTTGGCATCCTGTATTAAAAAAGCGTTACTGACAATTATGAGTTTGCCAGCAACGCAATAAACTTTTTAAAGTTATTCAATACAGAAATCTTCTTTATACCAGACTATACTGTCGGCCCTAGAATTACACTAGGTCAGCCACTGCATAAAAGCAGCAGGTTGCGGGCTGTCACCGCCGGTCGGGAATTTCACCACGCCTTGAAGACAAACGTTTAATAAATATTTAATTTTTTACAAGTATAGTTTAACACTATTTCTTCATCAGAACAACTATTTACTATTAGTTAGTGAATAAATAGTGACCGTTTTATTGCAAACTTTAATCTATTACTTTTTCAACATCTGCACTTCATCAGGTTTTAACGCCCGAAACTCGCCTGGCTGTAAGCCGTATAAATTAAGCGGTCCATACGTTTCACGGTGCAATTTAATAACGGGATGACCGACGGCTTTAAACATGTTTTTTACTTGATGATTCCGTCCTTCATGAATCGTTAACTGGACTAAGCTAGTTTTTTTATTGCGGTCGATATTAATTAGCTTAGTTTTAGCAGATTTTGTCTTGCGCCCGTCAATCACAACTCCTAATCGTAATTGCTTTAATTCATCATTTTTGATAATGCCATTAACTTTCGCGATATAAGTTTTTTCTACTTCATATTTCGGATGCATTAACTTATTAGCTAAAGCACCATCATTAGTTAACAGGATAATTCCTGTTGTATCATAATCTAAGCGACCAACAGGATAAACTCGTTCATCGATATCTTCATCGTGAACAATGTCAATAACTGTCCGCCGACCTTTTTCGTCATGAGCACTTGAAATGACCCCTCGGGGCTTATTCAATAAATAGTACACATGCTGCTCACGCTGAATCGGTACTCCATTTACCACAATCTCATCATGGACCCCTACTTTGGTCCCTAATTCAGTTACTTTTTTTCCGTTAACGGCTACTTTCCCCGCTAATATTAATTTTTCAGATGCACGGCGAGAAGCAACTCCTGCCTCTGCCATCGCTTTTTGTAAACGTTCCATCAATCGTCGTCCTTTCGTCCTTCACGCGTTTGTAATGCCTCAAGGAATATATCTCCATTCATATCGCTAAGATCTAGTTCATCTTGATCTGGCAACGGAGGTAGCTCCTTTAGATTACTTAATCCAAAATAATCCAAAAATGCAGGGGTTGTTGCGTATAAAAATGGGCGACCAGGAGCATCTAGACGTCCGTGAGTATCAACCAACCCTCGAACCATCAATTTCTGAAGTGATCCAGAACTTTGAACTCCCCGAATATCATCAATCTCAAGTCGAGTAATCGGTTGACGATATGCAACAATTGCTAACACTTCTAGTAATGCTTTGGTCAATGGAACAGTGAGCGGAACTTCGAAATAGTGTTTAATTACTCCTGCTAGCTGGTGCTTAGTTGCTAAACGATATGTCTGATCGCTTTCCAAAAGAACAAATGCGGATGAAGGATCATTTTCATATTTATTCTTCAAATCTTGCAAGATTGATAAGATTGCCGGTTTCATAAATCCTGAAACTTTAGCTAGGTCACCAAGCGTAATTCCTTCATCTCCACTGATAAATAATAATCCTTCAATTTGTGCCTGATTGGTTAGCTTCGTATTCGTCACTCTTCGGTCCCTCCACTAGTATTATTGGATCAAATAACCCGCTCTGGTTAATAAAAATTGCTTGATGCTTTGCTAATTCAAGAATTGCTAAAAAAGTTGTGACTAATCCATCACGAGAATGCAAATCCGCAAAAAGGTCCTCAAAACGGGCTGGTCCTTGCCGAATGGTTGTAAATACCCGCTGCATTTGATGACTAACACTCACCTTTTCTGCTGCTACGGTTTCAACTATTGGTGCAGCCAGTTGTTGGCGGCGTAAAACGTTAGTAAATGCTGCCTGTAAATCTTCTAAGCTGATTCCAGGCTCAACGCTTGTTTTTATTAGCTCTTCAGGAACCCTCATCGCTGGTCTCGTGTATTCCTGCTGCCGTAAGTTTTCTTTAACTTTTAAGTGGTCAGCCGCTTTTTTATAACGTTGATACTCAAGTAACTGGTCAACCAGTTCTTGCCGCGGATCAAGCTCTGCAATTTCTGGTTCGTCTTCCATTACTGGCGGTGTTGGTAATAGCATCTGGCTTTTTATATTCATTAGGGTGGCTGCCATTACAAAATATTCTCCCGCCACTTCTAATTGATGACTTTGCATTTGGTGTAAATAATCCAAGTACTGACTTGTAATCTGTGAGATTTCTATATCATAAATATCCATTTCAGACTGCTTAATCAAATGTAATAACAAATCTAACGGTCCTTCAAAATCATGAACCTTAATCGTTGGTTGAAATGGCTTTTGCGGTTGTACCTGCTCACTCATTGTTTCTCTCCCACATACTTATTATTGGTTGGGTTGCTAGGGTCCCTAATAATCGTTTACCGGAATACTGGTCGTGAACAGCGTTTAGTAGAGAAAAAATATTATGTCCGGACCGTTCACTGGGGGTAAAGGACAATCGGCGAATTAAAACATAGTAGTCCCCAATCTCCAGAATTATAATCCCAATAAAATGACTATCATCCATATCTTTCCATAAAAAGATTGGCCAATCATTAGCTGTTGCCCAGTCCAGTTCTTCCATAAAACGATTATTTCTACGCAAGTCTGCTACTAACGATAACAAACCTAATGCTATCTTTTGGTAGTCTTTACGGTAACGCACTAACATGATATTTTTCCTTTCTACGCACGAGGATGGTATTTCAAGTAGCTGGCAGTAAGCTCTTGTGGGGTTACCTTCAAGTAAGGCTGGAGTGCTTTCATTGCATTATAGCCTAAAATCTCTTGAAGCAACTGAACGTCTGCGCCATTTTCAATCAAGTGGACAGCAAAAGAATAACGAATCGTCTGTGGCGTTACTTCTTTTGTAATCTTTGCCTTACCGACCCATTCTTTCATCTTTTTCCAAATACCTTGTCTGGTCAACGGCCGACCGTGAGCATTCACAAACACAGTCATGATTTTATCATCTTTTACTAATTGTGGTCGGCTGTTTTTTAGGTATTTCGCTAGCCAAGTTACTGCCGGCTGGCTTAATGGGATAATTCGTTCACGCCCGTTTTTTCCTATAAGCCGTAATAGTTTTATGTCCAGGTGCAAGGAAGCAAGTTCTAGGGTAATCGCTTCACTAACCCTCATCCCCGTTGCATCCATTATTTCTAATAAAGCCCGATCACGAATACCGATTGGTGTCGACGTATCAGGAACCTGTAGTAATTGTTCAATTTCTTCTTCTGATAGAATCACCGGGGTTGTTGGCTGATTAAGGTTATATTGATGGTCAATCATGTCCATCGGATTTGCTGTTAAATAGTGGTGACGAACCATGTACTTATAGAATTGACGTAAGCTGGAAATTACCCTGTTGATTGTCGAATTTGCCTTATGTTGTTGACGAAAAGCATTTAATGCCCCCAAAAGCATATATTGGTCCACTTGTTGCCAGCGAGATATCCCTTGGCTCGTTAAGTACGTCATCGTTTGGTTAAGGTCTCGGCGATAACTCATAATCGTATTATCACTAAGGTGACGGTCATTTGCCAGAAAGTTTAAAAATTCAGCAACTTCTTTCTCCATTACGCTTAATTCTCTTTTACTAAAATTAATTGACCATCCTGCTGCTTTACTAATTTTTCTTTCAGTAAATGACCAATCGCCCGTTTAAATTGTCCCTTACTAATTCCAAAAACGTCACGAATAATTGTTGGATCCGTCTTATCGGTATAAGGTAACCGATGATTAATATCGTGTTCAAGCATTGTTAAAATCATTTGAGCATCTTCTCCAATTGCTTGATAAGCACGCGGCTTAAGGGATAGGTTCAGACTCCCATGAGACGAAATCCCAATAACACGGGCTTTTACTCTTTGACCTAACCGTGGTTCTTGATCGCGTTCACTGGGATGGATAAAGCCAAGCTGATAATTATCAGTAATTACAAAGGTTCCGCTCATTTTTAAACGATAAACCGTTGCATAGGTATCATGATTGAGAAGCCGCTTATTGGGAGCAGCTGAAATCGTCTGATAAATCTGATCATCTGCTAATTTCCCCCACAACCGATCTTTTTCATCTACTCTTAATGACATCAATAGACGGTCACCAGGTTGTGGCCAAAGATGTTTCAAACTTGGCAAATCATCTAAAGAGACAACAATATCTTTATTGGGGAGACCAATATCAACAAAAACTCCCAGATCCCGGCGCACATTAACAACGGTTCCATAATCATAATGATCAACCTGTACTGTAGGAATATGCGCACACGTCATTTGTAATTGATGATCTTCATTTTCATAGACAAATCCGCGGACTTGTCCACCAATATGAAGGACCTGAGGACTTTCTTCCTTGGGTAGTCGGTATGTTTGTCCGTTACGATCTGGTTGAACAAAGTAGTCTTTATCATTTTCATCGATCATAACAGCGTTGACAACTTTTCCTAATGCTGAATTCATATTTTTATTACACCACTTATCTTTTTTATTCTATATCGATTTTACACGGTGGTATCTTTTTTTGCTAGTAAGATTGTTTTATTTACTATAGCTGGGAAATAAAAAAGACCGGCGTTTAAGCCGATCTTAGGGGGATATAAACGTTAAATACTAGTCAATAGTCTTAACACGCATCATGTTAGTTGCACCTGGTACACCCAAAGGAACACCTGCAACAATGATAATCTTGTCACCCTTCTTAGCAAAGCCAAGTTCAACAGCCTTCTTAGCAGCTAAGTCAAACATCTTATCAGTGTTCTTCATTTCGTCAACAACGTATGGTTGAACACCCCAGTTAATCATAAGACCGCGTTCTACACGTTCATTTGGAGTAAGGGCAACGATATCAGCGTTAGGACGGTACTTAGAAATCATCTTAGCAGTGTATCCTGAAGCAGTGTAAGCTACAATTGTGTGAATATCTAAGTCCTTTGCAGCATTAGCAACTGCTGAGCCGATAGTTTCAGTTACATCTGACTTATCCCAATCAAACTTTTCAGTGCCGAATTCCCAAAGGTGGTTTTCAGCCTTGATGTCGATTGCATTCATCATTGCAACAGATTCTACTGGGTAATCACCGTTTGCACTTTCACCAGAAAGCATAGTTGCATCGGTACCATCAAAAACAGCGTTAGCAACGTCTGATACTTCAGCACGAGTTGGACGTGGGTTTTCTTGCATTGAATCAAGCATTTGAGTAGCAGTAATAACTGGCTTACCTAATTCGTTACAACGCTTGATCATGTGCTTTTGAACGATTGGCACATTTTCTGCTGGAATTTCAACACCCATGTCACCACGAGGTACCATTAAACCATCAGATACTTCGATGATTTCTTCAAAGTTGTCGATACCTTCTTGAGATTCAATCTTAGGGAAAATTTGAACGTCTTCCATGTTCTTTTCCTTAAGGAGTTCACGAATATCAAGAACATCTTGAGCCTTCCGAACGAATGAAGCTGAGATGTAGTTAATCTTGTTTTCCAAACCGAAACGAATATCACTGCTATCCTTTTCAGTAATACCTGGTAAATTAATTGACACACCAGGAGCGTTAACACCCTTACGAGAACCAAGAACACCATGGTTTAAGACGTGACAAACAAGTTCTTTGTTTGCGTCATCTTTTTCATCGATAACCATGTCAATTAAACCATCATCAAAAAGAACGTGGCCACCAACATGAGTATCATCGTATAAACCTGGGTAGGTAACAGCAATCTTGTCATGGGTACCTTCGATTGAAGGATCCATTGAAATGCGAACCTTGTCGCCAATTTCGAAGTTAATCTTACCTTCTTTTTGAACAGTAGTCCGAATTTCAGCACCTTTAGTATCAAGCATGATACCAACGTGCTTACCAGTAATTTCTTCGGCCTTGTGTACGTTTTCCATCCGACCCAAGTGTTCTGGATGGTCACCGTGTGAGAAGTTGAAACGGAAAATATTAGCTCCCGCATTGATCAACTTAACGATCGTATCAACATCAGTACTTGCAGGACCAAGTGTACTTACAATCTTGGTTTTCTTCATAAATGAATCTCTCCTTTTGCATCTATAGCAACAATTGTAATTTACAATTGCATACCTCATTTGCACACTGTTATGATAGCACTTTTCAAATTACGTGTCTTTATTTTTTGCATAAAAGTTCACAAAAAAGCGCTATCATTTTAAAATTAATCTTTTTCTCTAATCGTTATTTAATTTTAAAATTATCAATTAGTTTTATTCAAGTCCTGTAACACAACATTTTCTTGCCCTAAGAGCTTGCCTAACATTTTCTTTGTTTCCTGAGAATCTTTTAACCATTGGTGTTGGGAAAGAATGATCTTTTTATCAGTTGCGGGATAGAACAAGATAACAGGAATATTACCATGATGTTGATTGGATATTTGATATAACTGCTGATGTGTTAAAGCTGTATTTAGCTTTTCTGGTATTCTCAACACCCATCTTTTACGTGGCTGGCGTTGCTGCTTAAGTTTTCTTGCTTCTTCAATCTGATTAGCAATTACTTGTAGCCCTCGGCCTTCGCGATTTTCTACCTGTCCCCGAATCACTAACACCTTATTAGGTGCTATTAAATCTCTAAACCGTTGGTATTGTTTGGGAAAAACAGTAATATCAACTGCTCCTGTTTCATCAGTAGCGTTAACAAAAGCCATTTCACGATGATCACGTTTTGTATGGATAGTTTTGACATGATTTGTTAAGACAATTAATGTTACTTCTGCGTGCGGAAATAAATTACTAATTTTAGCAGCCTTTAACTGCTGGCTTAGTTGGTAATACTGGGTAACAGGATGTCCTGAAAGGTAAACTCCTAAATACTCGTTTTCTTTGTTTAGTCGTGTCAATAATGAAAATTCATTACGCGAAGGGATTGCAGTTTGCAATGCTGGATCATCTTCAAAAGATGGTAGACTACCAAATAACTCAATCCCGGAAATAAGTTTGGGTAATGCATCAATCATTTCCGCGCGGTTATAGCCTAGATTATCAAATGCTCCACTATAAATTAACGGCGCTATCAGCTCTGGTTTCTGCCACCGTACAGGAATCCGAGCAATAAAGTTACGTAAACTTGAATAATCGCCATTATTTTGTCGTTCCTCAACAATTGCAGAGATAAAATCATGCCGCAACCCCTTAACTGCAGAAAAGCCAAAATAAATTTTTTCATTATACATTAAAAAATCATTGGTACTTACATTAATCCGCGGTCCGCTTATGCTAACTCCGAATTGTTTAGCATCTGCAACATGTCGTTTAAGTTTTTCAACATTTGTTTCAGCATTCATCAATGCCGTAAAGAATGCTGTTGGATAGTGGCCCTTTAAATAAGCCATTTCAAAAGCCATTTTTGAATACGCGACAGCATGAGACCGATTAAATCCATAGTTTGCAAATTGATCAATATAATCAAATACTTGCGTTGCAACTTGGGAAGAATAGCCATGCTTTTCAGCGCCGGCCAAAAACTTTGCTCGCATATCTTCCATTGTTTGCTTCTTTTTCTTACTCATTGCGCGCCGCAATAAATCAGCCTCGCCAAGAGAAAAACCAGCCATTACCGATGCAACTTGCATTACTTGTTCTTGGTATACTAGGATTCCATACGTTGGCCCTAGAATACTATTTAATGATGAATCAGGAATAGTTACTTGTTCTTGGCCTTTTTTTCGAGCGATAAAGTGAGGGATATTCTCCATCGGTCCTGGTCTATATAAGGCATTAACCGCGACAATGTCTTCAAAATCGGTTGGCTGCAAGCTTGTCAGCACATTCCTAATTCCACTCGATTCAAACTGAAAAATCCCCCCAGTTTTCCCTTGCTGAAACAACTGAAGCGTGAGGGGATCATTAAGGCTTATGTTTTGCAAATCAAAATCGGGATCTTTTTGGCGCACGATTTTCATCGCATTGTCCATGATCGACAAATTTTTAAGTCCTAAAAAGTCCATCTTTAAAAGTCCTAGCGCTTCAACCGTATCTTTCGGAAACTGGGTCATTAATAAGCCCTCGCTTCCTTCTTGCAACGGAACTAGTTGATGAAGCGGCTGTTCAGCTAGGACAACTCCAGCAGCATGAATTGAATAGTGACGTGGCAACCCCTCTAATTGCTGAGCCACCTTAATAAGCAGCCGCATCTTCGGATTGTCATCCAGTAAATTTTTTAACCGTTGCGATTCAACAAGCGCCTGTTTTAAGGTTGTATGAAGCCCCCGTGGCAAGGCATCCACTAATCGCTCGGTATCGTAACGTGGTAAGGCAAATACCCGACTCACATCACGTACAACCTGCTTAGCCGCCAATGTTCCAAAAGTAATAATCTGTGCAACCCGTTCATGACCATACTTTTGATGGACATAATTTAACACCTCATCACGACGGTTATCAGGAATATCTAAATCGATATCCGGCATCTGAGCTCGTTCAGGATTTAAAAAACGTTCAAACAATAAATTATATTGTAGCGGGTCAACTTCGGTAATGGCCAATGCATAAGCAACTAACGACCCAGCAGCTGAGCCCCGTCCAGGATCTGTTGTAATCTTTTGCTTGTGAGCAAAGTTCATCACATCCCAAACAATTAAAAAGTAATCATCAAAACCCATTTCATGGATCACTTTTAACTCCATAGCAAGCCGCTCTTGATATTGCCGAAGCGTCTTCCCTGGTGCTACCCGTCTTTTTTTCAACCCTGCTATACAGAGGGAGCGTAAATATTGTTGCGTTGATAATTTATTAGGAATTGGATAATGAGGTAGCATTGGTGGTCTAAATTGGAGTTGCACATTACATTCAGCAGCAATTTTAACTGTTTTTTCTGCTGCCTCCATGATCCCTGCTTCTTTGTATTTTTGAATAAGCTGGTCTTTTGTATCTAGGTAATTTTCTCCCAGCCGTTTAGCTTCAATCATTGGATCTTTTAGCTCTGCCCCTGCGCCAATTGCTTGGATCACCCGACTGGCAAAGAGATCTTCCGCATCGATGTATTCAACTGGCGAAACAGCAACTAGTGCCAGACCAGACTGCTGTGCGTACTGTTGAATCGTTGTAAGCTGAACCTTGTCAAGCTGGGGATTCACTCCCAGTAATAAGCTATCTTCATCAACAAGTTGACGTAATTCAGTTAATAACGCATGCGATTGCGCAATAATACTAAAAACAGCACTTTGCGGCGGAATAATTATAAATAAGTCGTTAAGCAGTGAACTGATCTCTGATAACGTTAACGGCAAGCTACTTTTTGCTTTCGTTTGGTGAAGCGTTGATAAATCCATTAGGTGCTGATAGCCACGTTGGTTTTTAGCTAAAAAAATTAAATTTAACTTAGTTCCATCAAGGTTATTAAAGGAAACTACTGCTTGAAGGCCAATAATTGGTTTTATTCCTGCTTGCCGAGCCAGATTATAAAACTCAACTGCTCCGTATAGCACATTCTCATCAGTTAAGGCTAATGACTTATATCCCCGTGCTTTAGCGGCGGTTACAAGATCAGAAATACGGGTAGGGCTTTTTAATAAACTGTAACTACTCTTTACATCTAATGGCGCAAAATCCACTTCTATTCACCTCTCTATAGCATTATACCAAACCACTTTTCAAATAGATAAATTGATCTGTCCCTTTTATAATCATTAAAAAATATGCTAGAATATGTTATGACTTCAAAGGGGATGACCAATATGAATTTTCTATCAAAGAATATCGTTGCCGGTATTTGGGCACTTATTCTAGGTGAGGTCCTAGCTTACATTACAAGTCAACTAGAATCAATGTCACCAGATTATACTGCAGTCGGCTGGTGTTCTGTTATTATGGGATTGATCGTCATTAATTGCGTTGATAAGATTACCGCAGATGCAAATCCCAGCGAAAAGCATGATTAACATCTAAAAAAGGATTGAGTTCTCTATTTTTAAAACTCGATCCTTTTTTATTTTATTCACCTTTTTCCGCCGTCAGCCGCACAATCTCAAGTAGGGTGTCCAATGCCCGTTCCATTGTTTGCAAGGATACATACTCAAAACGGGAATGCATATTTTCTCCTCCAGCAAATAAGTTCGGTGTTGGTAAGCCCTTATATGAAATAGTTGAACCATCTGTACCACCACGAACGGGATAAATGTCTGGCTTAATATTTAAGTTTTCCATGGCCTCTTTTGCAATTTCGATAACATCCATATGGTCCTTTAAGGCGTCTTTCAAATTATAATATTGATCATATAGCTTCATCGTAATCAAATTTGCACCAAGTTCATCGTTTAAGCCCGCAACAATTCTCTCAAGTAAGTGTTTTCGTTCTTCAAAGATCTGCTTATCATGATCCCGAATTAAATAGGTCATCGCAGCATGGTCGACTGTTCCATCAAATTTATATAAATGATAAAAGCCTTGACGCCCATCGGTTCTTTCTGCACGGTCATGTGCCGGCAAACTATTTTGCAGGTCAATTGCTACTTGGATTGCATTAATCATTGTTCCCTTAGCAACCCCAGTGTGGACATCTTTCCCTTGAATTTCAATTTCTGCCTGAGCCGCATTAAATGTTTCATATTCCAGTTCACCAAGCGGTCCGCCATCTACCGTATATGCAAAATCAGCTCCAAAATCAGCAACATCAAAGTGATCGGCACCGGTTCCAATTTCTTCATCAGGGCCTAAGCCAATTTTAATTGGACCATGTTTAATCTCTGGATGTTTCATCAAATAGGCTGCCATCGTAATAATTTCTGCAACCCCAGATTTATCATCCGCCCCAAGGAGTGTTGAACCATCGGTAGTAATTAACGTATTACCTTGATATTTCTTTAACGATGGGAATTCAGCAGTTGTCAAGACATACTTTCCATCATTATCAAGCTTAATATTAGACGTCCCATCATAATTTTCAACAATTTGCGGATTAACGTTATGGGCATTAAAATCAGCCGTATCAATGTGCGCAATAAACCCAACTGTTGGTACTTTTTTATCAATGTTGCTAGGGATGGTAGCCATCAAATAGGAGCTTTGCGCATTCAAATGAACATCACTTAATCCTAAAGCAATTAGTTCATCTTTTAATTCATTCAAAAAAGCCGTTTCTTTAGGATCAGATGGAATTGTATCTGAATCAGGATTAGATCTTGTCTCAGTCTTTACATATTTCAAAAATCGTGGTAGTAAACCTTCATATTTTTCTTCAACCATAAATCAGCACTCCTTATTTAACTACAAAAGTAAACGGTTCTGTATTGACTTGGCTTTCCATTACTGCAAACTGCCAATTATTTTCATCTTGCCACCGTGAGATCAACTTTGCAAGTTCATGCGCTGCAATAACCTCAATATGATGGCCTGGATCAATTACTACTAAATGGCTCGCAATCATATCGTGAGCAAAATGATAACTAACATCACCAGTTATATAGGCGTCGGCCCCATTTTCAAGCGCCTGTTGGTAAAATTCTTGTCCAGATCCGCCGAGAATTGCTACCCGTTTAATTTTTTTGCTTTTATCCAGTGGATTCACTATTAGTCGTAACCCTTTGATTTGAAAAATGTTCATACAGTAATCAGCAAACTCTTGTACTGCCATTTCTTCGGCAAGTTCACCGACCCGCCCCATTCCAACAGGTTTATTACTCAACGGATCTTTACCGGCCGGAACCAATGGAATTGTCTGCCTAAGGCGGAGTGCAGCCGCTAGCCAATCGTTCATTCCCCCATTAGCCGTATCTAAATTAGTGTGGGCAGCATATACCGTAATATTATTGGCTAATAGTTTTGCATACATTTGATTTTGCGGATTTCTCGTATCAAGGTCTTTAGCAGGATGAAACATGATCGGGTGATGAGCAAAAATAAAATCAACTTTCTTCGCAATTGCCTCATCCACCGTTTCAGGACGAACATCAAGAGTTGTCATTAATCGATTAATGGGCTGATTCGGATTACCTACCTGTAAACCAACATGATCCCATTTTTCAGCTAACCGGGGATCAGCAAAATTCTCAAATCGTTTAATTAATTCCGTTCCAGTTGTCATCTTTAATCGCCTCTTTAACTATTTCTAAGCGTCTTTGTAATTGATCAATCTTGTCAACAGGGATTTTTTTGGCTTGCTTCATTTGATTAATGACTTGACCTTCTCGCTGAAGATACTCACGCCATTTTTTGACAAAAATCGGTCCCTTATTTTCTAATAAGAATGGACCAAAATCGAGTTCATATTGACTATAGCGGAAGGGAACAATTGATGGCTCAGCGACAATAATTTCATAAATATGTCCGTCTTCTTCAATTATTTTCTCGGTCGTAATCTGATAACGATTATTCATCAGCCATTCGCGCAAGCTACTTTCACCAACATTAGGCTGGAGAATTAACCGCTTTACACCTTCAAGTTTATCCTTACCCCGTTCTAAAATGGAAGCAATTAAACTTCCGCCCATCCCAGCGATCGTAATAGTATCAATATTATCTTTATCTTTAATTGCTGCCAATCCATCTGCTAATCGTGGAATAATATTTTCCTCAAGCTGATGGGCTTGAATTTCATGAACCGCGTTTTCAAACGGACCCTTTACTACTTCTCCTGCAATTGCAAACTTAATTTTACCATCCAAAACTAACGCTGCTGGTAAGTATGCATGGTCAGAACCGATATCAGCAATCCGTGCATTAAGCGGAACTAACGAAGCCACACTGGCTAATCTTGCTGATAAATGTTTTTCATCCACAAAAAATCATTCCTTTATTTCACTAAATGTCTTAATTATAACAAAAATAGGAGTAAGACAGAACTAGCATGCCAGTTCATCTTCTCCTAGGGTAAAGGACTAAATTTCTTCAGTCGAATTTTTAAATTATGATAAGTCCTCTAAAAATTCACCAATTCGTTTTAGAGCTTCTTTTAAGTTCTCGTCAGATGATGCATATGATAGGCGAACGTAACCATCGCCCCCCTTGCCGAAAGCACTTCCTGGTGTTACACCAACCTTTGCTTGTACTGCTAACTGCTTGGCAAAAGTAACATCATCTTTACCAAACTGTGCTGGAATTTTGGCAAAAAGATAAAATGCCCCTTCTGGAGTTAACATTTCAAAGCCAAGATCCTTTAATCCATCAACAAGTAAATCCCGGCGGTGTTGGTAAATCTTACGGAATTCCACTGGATCATCCAAACCATTAGTCAACGCTTCAGCGGCTGCTGCTTGAACATTATTAGTTACTGTTGTGACAAGAAATGCGTGCATCTTAGAAATGTTAGTCATGATTTTTGCAGGCGCAGCAACATATCCTAGCCGGTATCCCGTCATTGCATGGGACTTTGAGAGCCCAGAAATAAAAATTGTCCGTTCAGGAATCATAGTAGCAATTGAATAGTGTTCAACTCCATATACTAGCTCGCTATAAATTTCGTCAGCGATTGCATATAGGTGATGTTCTTTAATTACGTTAGCTAATCCTTCTAAAACTGCTTTGGGATATTCACGACCAGTCGGATTACTTGGATAGTTAAGGATTACTGCCTTTACTCCTTTACCTTCTTTTTCCAGAACTTTTTCTAGTCGTTCTGGAGTTAAGACAAAATTATCTGCTGATGTGTCAACTTGAATTACAGTCGCCCCCGTCATTGCAATCAACGGGAAGTATAGTGAAAAGACTGGTGTTGGGACAACAACCTTATCGCCTGTATTCAGCAAAGAAAACAAAGTTGCGTCCAAAGCTTCGGTTGCGCCGACTGTAGCGATAATTTCGCTTTGTGGGTCATAATATACATCCCGTGTTTTTTGAATATAATCACTAATTGCCTTAAGTAATTCTGGCTTACCCATTTGTGGGGCATAGTGCGAGTCATCTTCTTCGATGCTTTTGATTGCGGCCTGTTTTACATGTTCCGGAGTTGCCATATCTGGTTCTCCTAATGTTAATTTAATAATTCCAGGAATTTTTGAAACTTCTTTATTGAATTCACGGATTCCCGATGGTGCTAAAGCATCTAACTTATGACTCACAGTTCCATATAAATCAGCAGATAATTCTGGCATTGTTCGATCTCTCCTCAATTAATATAATTCCTAATTACCAAAAACGCTTTATAAAAATTTTACCCGAACAATCAGTGCAATTCAACACAAAATTAAGTTTTTTCTAATTTAGATTAAAGAAAATTAAAAATTGACTTAAGATAATTAAATCTAATCCTAAGCCAATTTCTTCGTCTATATTAATGAATGAGCTATTCTAAGAAATCTTTTAATTGCTTTGAGCGTGATGGGTGGCGTAGTTTACGCAATGCTTTTGCTTCAATTTGCCGAATACGTTCACGTGTAACGCCAAATACTTTTCCAACTTCTTCCAATGTCCGTGTCCGTCCATCATCTAAACCAAAACGAAGGCGCAGAACATTTTCTTCACGGTCTGTTAACGTATCTAGAACATTTTCAAGTTGCTTTTTCATCATCTCATAAGCAGCGTGATCTGCTGGACTAGTCGCGTCTTGATCTTCAATAAAGTCTCCCAAATGAGAATCATCTTCTTCGCCGATTGGTGTTTCAAGAGAAACCGGTTCTTGAGCGATCTTAAGAATATTACGAACCTTTTCCGTTGGCATATCCATTTCCGCTCCAATTTCTTCTGGGAGCGGTTCCCGGCCAAGATCTTGGAGTAACTGACGCTGAATTCGAATTAGTTTGTTAATCGTTTCAACCATGTGAACCGGAATCCGAATAGTTCGCGCTTGATCTGCAATCGCTCGCGTAATGGCTTGCCGAATCCACCAAGTAGCATATGTTGAAAATTTAAATCCACGCCGGTAATCAAATTTTTCAACTGCCTTCATCAACCCCATGTTACCTTCTTGGATCAAATCAAGGAATTGCATTCCCCGACCAACATAGCGCTTTGCGATTGAAACGACTAATCGGAGGTTGGCTTCTGCTAATTCTTGTTTAGCAACCTCATCCCCTTTTTCAATCCGCAAGGCGAGCTGGACTTCCTCATCTGCTGTCAACAAGTTAACCCGGCCGATTTCCTTTAAGTACATCCGCACTGGGTCATTAATTTTAACGCCAGTTGGGGCTGATGTATCTTTCATTGCTGATTGCGATAATTTTTCAGTTGCTTTTAATGCTCGTGGATCAGGATCACCATTTTCATCAACAACACTAATCCCTGCATCTTCAATATTTTGAAGTAAGTTATCGATACCATCAGCATTCAATTCAAATGGTTTTGCAATCTTAGTAGTTAATTCATCATACTCAATTTCCTTTTGCTTCTTGTAAGTACGAATTAACTTACCAACTGCGGTATCGTATTTTTGTTGGTCGAAGTCGGCACTGTTAGAAATAACAATATCTTTTTTCTTGCTCTTTGCCATATTAATTAGTCTCCTCCGTTTTGAGCTGTTGTTGCTGTTTTAATAATTTTATCAACTCTATAGTCAGTTGGGTAGCTAATTCCGTATTATGTAATGAATTAGCTTCTTTTAGCTGCGCTTGTTTGTCAGCAATTTGATCAGCCAGTGGTGTTTGTTGCGTAATAATGTGGATGCAATCATCTATTGCGCGCATATCGACTTGTTGATCAACGTTTAGCTGTTCAATTTGACCTAACGCAGCCTGCAAATCACTTTTATCCAAGTAATCTAAGAAATCCGCCGTTGAGTATGAGCCGTTTTCAGAAAAGTAACTCGCCGCCAACAAGTATAATGTTTGGTATTTTTCGTGAACAAAGTGAAAAGCATGATCAGCTGTTACATGCATCCATACTTCACGATCATAAAGCATATACCGCAATAAAATTTGCTCAGCAAGTTCCGTTCGGGTTATCTTTTCTACGCTTCGTTTTTCAATTGGCGTAGGATACCTGCTGTAGTCTTTGCTTTGAGTTTGTGATGGATAGCTCGGTTGATGATTACTAATTCCCAACTGTTGTTGAAGCTGCCGTACCTGTGTTTTTAAGGTTTGCCGGTCTAAATCAAACTCACTTGATAATCTTTGGAGGTACATGTCCGCTTCTAGGGGAGACTGAACATGTGCGACTACTTTTAGGGCCTGATTTAAATACGTCATGAGTTCATTTTGATTATTAAGATTTTTTCCATTCCTCAAAAAACGCAAATAAAAATCAGTAGTAGTTTCTTCTTGATTGGTCAAGTAATTATTAAATCGGTCAGCCCCATATTTTTGCACATATTCGTCTGGGTCAATACCTGCTGGAAGCTGGACAACCTTTACCTGAAGCTGCGATGGTCGATGATCATTTACTAAACTAATGGCCCGATCAATTGCATTTTGTCCTGGTTCATCACCATCATAGCAAATATCAAGTTGATTGGTGGCACGTCCAATAATTGACACTTGTTCTTCGGTAAAACTCGTCCCCATCGAAGCAATTCCATTAGTCACACCAGCTCCGAAAGCTGAGATTACATCCATAAAGCCTTCGAATAAATATAATTTGCCAGTTTTACGGGCACTTTTTTTGGCAACATCTAAGTTAAACAATGTCCGCCGCTTATTAAAGATGGGTGTTTCAGGACTATTTAAATATTTAGGTAAATCAGTCTTACTAGTATCCAATAACCGCCCAGAGAAAGCAATTACTTGTCCTTGCCCGTTTTTAATTGGATAAATAACCCGGTCAACAAATCGGTCGTTTAACGCCCCTTGTTGATCTTCACTAAAAAGGCCGCTTTTACGCATTAACTGATAGTCTATTTTTTCTTGCTCAAAAAACGGTTTTAATATCCGCTGATCTGGTGCATAGCCTAAATTAAACTGGTCAATCAGCTCCTCACTCATTCCCCGTTTTTTAAGATAGTTAAGCGCCGGCTGCCCCGCTGGTGTATTTAACAAGATATGATGATATAATTTTGTGGCTTTTTCATGAAGCGTTAGCAGTTGTCGAATTTCATTATTAACAGGCTGTTTAGGCTGAGTATTGATATACTGTTCTGGAATCTCAATATTACGATCAGCAGCGACTTCTTTAACAGCCTCAATAAAATCAATATGTTTTAATTCCATTAAAAATTGGAATACATTTCCACTCCGGTGACAACCAAAACAATAAAAAAATTGTTTTTCTTCATTTACTGAAAATGATGGTGTCTTTTCTTCATGGAATGGACACAATCCCGTTAAATTTTTCCCAGCTTGATGTAGTTGAACATAGCGGCCAATTACATCACCAATATCAACAGAATTTCGTATCTCATCAATAACGTCACGCGGTATCCTCGCCATTGAACCACCCCACTCACTTGGTAAGCGAACAGCAACGAAAGGTCGCAACCCAACGGAATGCGACCTCCACTACATATATCCATAATTCACTAGTATATATAATACCACAAGTTTTTAGTAAAACAATCAAAACAACTTATTTTACAATTAGGTTATCTAAGTTCCCGATTAAAGCAGCTTGATTTGCTAAAATACTTAATTGGGTCAACCGGTTGTTACGGATATTTTCATCTTTATCCATAATCATATTTTCATCAAAGTATTCGCTAATAACCGGGGTTAATTCACGTAGGGCAGCAAAGTTTTCACGCATAGAACGTTCTGCCGCCTTATCTACTAGTTCAGAAACAGCAGCATACATCTTACTTTCAGACGGATTTACAAATAATGATGGATTAACTGACATCTCACCAGTTGTCTGCTTAGCTTTCTTGGCAATTCGCAATACCCGCGTAAGAGCTTCAATATCTTCCTTGAAGGCTTCATCGTCCTTACGTTCATTAATCGTCGCAACTGATTCAAGAATATTAGCAATATCATCTTGACGAGTATCAGTAGCTGCTTCAATAATATCATGACGAATCTTTTGCCCATGGAATAGTTGTTTAACCCGGTCTAAGAAGAATGAGCGGACATCGTTGCTATTTTTATTCAAATCAAAGTTAACCTTAACATCCGCCTCACTTAATGCAGCGATAACTGCTGATTGGATGTTTAGCAACGGTAAATGCCATTCCCGATCTGCAATAATGCGCACAATTCCAAAAGCTTGGCGCCGTAAAGCATATGGGTCATTAGAGCCGCTCGGAATCATATCAACCGCAAAGAAGCTTAAGATACTATCAAGTTTATCAGCAATAGCTAAGGCCGCCCCAATTTTCGTTTGTGGCAATTCGCCTTCTGCTGAAATCGGCATATAGTGCTCACGAATAGCTGTTGCTACATCGTCTTTTTCGCCAAATAACTTAGCATAAATTTCACCCATAATACCTTGAAGCTCCGCAAACTCTCCAACCATTTGCGTTGTAAGATCAAATTTATAAATGTGCGCAGCACGGTCTAAGTCTGCTAATTCTTCATCTGAGAAATTAAGCTGTTGGCCAAGTAAACGGGCAATAACTGCTACACGTTGCATCTTGTCATACATTGAACTAATTTTGTCATGGAAACTAACTTTCTTAAGACGCTCAACGTACTCATTAATGGTTAATTTTTGGTCTTCTTGATAGAAGAATTGGGCATCTTCTAACCGTGGCACAAGTACCCGTTCATTCCCTTTAATAACATTATCAAGATAATCAGTATTACCGTTCCGAACTGAAATGAAATGTGATAATAGTTCGCCGTTTTGATCGCGAACACAGAAGAACCGTTGATTATCTTTCATGGAAGTAATCAAAACAGGATCAGGTAATGCTAAATACTTTTGATCAAAATTACCCGCAAAAGCAGTTGGCCATTCAACAAGATTATTAACTTCTTCTAATAAATCAGCATCCCAGTCTACTTGCCAATCATTTTCATTAACAATTTTTGTAATTTGATCCTTAATTAAGTCCTTACGCTTGGCTTGATCAGCGATAACAAAATCATCATGAAGAACATCCTCATAATCATCAGCCCTAGCAATATCTACTGGATGGCCTAAAAAGCGGTGGCCTAGGGTAGTTCGGCCCGCTTCGACATCAAGAATCTTAAATGGTACTACTTCGTCATTTAGTAATGATACTAACCAACGAATTGGACGAATGAATTGTAAGTTATTGTAGCCCCACTTCATTAAGGTTGGGAAAGTCATTGCAGTAATAATTGCTGGAAGCCCTTGAAGAACCTCCGCTACTGATTTACCTGCGATATGTTTTTCAACAAAAACATATTCAACACCCTTAACATCCTTGAATTCAATATCATCAACCGTGGCACCCTGCCCACGGGTAAAGCCAATCGCTGCTTTAGTCCAATTTCCATCAGCATCTTGAGCAATTTTTTTAGCTGGTCCCTTTACAGATTCATCAATATCAGGCTGTTTGTCGCTTAAACCATGAATCAATAGTGCCATTCGACGTGGAGTAGCAAACTCTTGAATTTCATCAAAAGTAATTCGTTGTTCTTCTAAGTACTTGGCAACCCGTTCGTGTAATTGTTTAATGCTTGGCGTTACAACATGGGCTGGCATCTCTTCTACTCCGACTTCGAGTAAATATGAATTAGCCATCTTATTTGTCCTCCTTTTGTGCCTTCTTTGCAGCCTGTTTAGCTGCTCGTTCTTTTGCTTTTTCTGCTTTCTTTGTATATTCATCGACAGTCTTTTGACGGACTTTTTCATCATGAATCAATGGAAAGCCACGTTTTCGTCGTTCTTCAACAAATGCCTTTGCAATCGATTTTGCCATAATACGAATTCGGTGAAGGTAGCCTGCCCGTTCCGTAACAGAAACTGCTCCTCGTGCATCTAATAAATTAAAGGTATGACTACACTTTAGGACATAATCATATGCTGGGTGAACTAATCCTAACTTGATTAACCGTTTTGCTTCTTTTTCATAGTCATTAAAATCTTCTAGAAGCATATCTTGGTTACTCTCTTCAAAGGCATATTTTGAGTGTTCATATTCTGGTTCTTGGAAGATATCACCATATAAAACACCATCGGCCCATTCAAGCTCATAGACCGAATCGACATTTTGGATATATTCAGCTAATCGTTCCAACCCATAGGTAACTTCCGCGGCAACTGGACTCATAGGTAATTCACCAACAACTTGGAAATAAGTAAACTGGGTAACTTCCATCCCATCAAGCCATACTTCCCAACCAACACCGGCACAACCCATTGAAGGATTTTCCCAGTTATCTTCAACAAAACGAATATCGTGTTCTAAAGGATCAATACCAAGTTTTTTTAAGCTACCAAGGTATAATTCTTGGATATTATCTGGTGATGGCTTCATCAATACTTGGAATTGGTGATGTTGATAAAGACGATTGGGGTTTTCACCATAACGGCCATCTGCTGGTCGTCGTGATGGTTCAACATATGCCACATTCCACGGTTCTGGTCCAATTGCCCGTAAGAAGGTATAAGGACTCATCGTTCCAGCACCCTTTTCATTATCATATGCCTGCATTAACATACAGCCTTGGTCAGCCCAATATTGTTCCAGTGTAAAGATAATATCTTGCACCGTTAATTTTTTCGTCATATTTCTTTCTCCTTTCAAAGAAAAATCCCTACAGTATCTAAAAATAGTCATAGATACTGTAGGGACGAAGTGATTCGCGGTTCCACCCTACTTTTTTACATTTCTGTAAAACAGCTTAGTTTCGTTGGCTGGTAGAGTGCCGAAAGATAAATTTTTAAGGCTCTCACTATCCCTCAATCGCTGCTAACTATTATCTTATAATCTCCGTCATTGCCGATATTCAATTAAATACGCTATTATCATAGAAAAATATTCATTAAATGTCAATCACCCAATGAAAACTTTCCAATATTTTGTTCCCACTTATGCATTTGTTTGATAAAGCGCTTTGATTTCAAGTTTAATCCCACTTGATTATCATAAATCGTGTCAAGGACTAACTGTAAACGTTGCTTTGTCTGCCCATTGATCCGAATTGAATTAAGTTTTTGTAAGTTAATGCGGGCAAATTGTTGCAAATAATAAACCGTCTTACGATCAAGATACATTCGATGATCGTCTAAATACCAATGATTCTGACAGAGCATTCCCCCATACTTTTCCGAAAAGTCAAGGGGAATATCGTTCCGCCCGCAAACCGCGCATTGGTCCCATAATGGAGCAACCCCAAAAGCAACCAGTAGTTGAGTCTCAATTATATTTGTTACGACCTGTTCATCACGCCCCTTATCTATCAAATCAAGGGCCGCTGCTACTTGATTAAACCATGCCCCAATACTTTTACCATCCTTAAATGCACTATCTACTAGAGCCAAAATATAAGTAACATAGGCATTTTTATTAATATCACTGGCCACGTTTTTATATTGTGTAACATCACTAGCAGTATTAATAAAACTTAATCCATTATCATCTAAAGAGCCAATATATGTTCCATGACTAAAGGGCAAAATATCTGCAGTCATGCGAAAGCCACGTTTTTTGGCATTTTTAACAAAAAACATTGCAGGACCAATTTTATCGGTAAGCATTTTGATTAATAGATCACGTTCCCGATAATCTTGCCGGTACATAATAATCCCCGTAAATTGCGTGGTTACGCGTGCCATGTAACCACCATCCTCTTTTAATAGTCTTTATTACGGTAACCATAATCCTTTAACATTGCTGATTTATCACGCCAATCAGGGACTACTTTTACCCATAATTGGAGGAATACTTTATCACCAAGTAAACGTTCAATGTCTTGACGGGCCATTGTTCCGATCTTTTTAAGCATCTTGCCGCCTTTTCCAATAATTATTCCCTTTTGACCAGGACGCTCTACAATAATATTGGCTGATATATGAATATGATTTTCATCCTCACGTTTTACCGATGTAACATCAACAGCTACTGAATGAGGTACTTCTTGACGAGTAAGTAAAAAGACCTTTTCCCTAATCATTTCGGCAATAACAAAACGTTCAGGATGATCGCTAACTTGGTCTGCAGGATAATACTGTGGACCATTAGGTAAAATCTTAATTAAGTCATTGATTAAATTATTGACGTTATTTCCTTGCAATGCCGAAATTGGAACAACCTTCTTAAATGGCAAAGCATCTTTGTACTGGTCAACAATTTGCGGAAGATCATTGGGATTTACCTGGTCAATTTTATTTACTACTAGGAAAATTGGTTGGTTAACCTTCTTTAAACGCTCAATAATAAAATTATCTCCAGGACCACGCTTCTCAGTAGCGCTGACAACAAATAAAACTGCATCTACCTCATCTAGTGCAGACAGTGCTGATTTTTCCATAAAATCACCAAGTTTTGTTGCTGGCTTATGGATTCCCGGCGTATCAATAAACACAATCTGAGCTTCAGGACTTGTATAAATACCCTGAATTTTATTTCTCGTTGTTTGAGCAACATTGCTCATAATCGCAACTTTTTGACCAACCACATAATTTAAAAGAGTTGATTTACCAACATTGGGACGACCAATAATAGCGACAAACCCTGACTTATAATTTGGATTATCCATATTAAAACTTCCTATTCTATATAATAGCTAAAAAATGCGGGACAAAAATAACCAATCCTACGATAACGGCAAAAATCGCTGAAATCAAAACACCACCAGCAGCAACATCCTTAGCTTTTTTTACATTCAATTCAAAATGATGATCAACAATTAAGTCTGTGACCGCCTCAGTAACTGTGTTAAGAAATTCTGCCGTAAACACAACAAAAATGGCCAATAAGATCCATAACCATTCCATTGAAGAAATGTGCAAGAAAAATGCCACCAAAATCGCTAAAATAGCCGCTAAGACATGGTAGCGCATATTTCGCTCTTCTTTTAAGACTTCAATAATTCCATCAATTGCATGACCCATTGCTTGAATTAAATGGTGGTTTTTACTTGTTTGTTGCTTATCGCGTGAGCCCATAGTCATCTAATATCTCCCGCTGTAAACTAAACATCTTTTTTTCATCATTCGGATCCTCATGATCATAACCATTCAGATGCAAAAAACCATGAACAGCCAAAAATCCTAGTTCGCGATCAACTGAATGGCCTAAAAATTTTGCTTGTTCGCTGACTTTATCAATAGAAATAAAAAGGTCGCCTAGGCTAACCGGGATTTCTGCTGCTAATTCTGGCTCCATAATAATAGGCGACTCATCCCCTGATTCTTCAGCCGCAAAACTCAAAACATCAGTTGCCCGATCAATGTTTCGATACTGTGCATTTAATTTTTTTATTTCGGGATTATTAACAAATGTTAGCGACATTTCCGTATTTTCGGCTAAAGCAAGCTTTTGGGCAGCAAATTGCAACAGGTTACTAACTAATTCTTGTTGGGCACTTGTTATTTGGCCTTCTGTATGATCAAAAAGTTCAAGTTCCATTACTCTTCCTCTTTTTTCTTATCTTTTTTTAGCTAATTGCTTTGCAGTTTGGTCTTCATATGCCGTAATGATACGGGCAACAACAGGATGTCGAACAACGTCTTCTGCAGTAAATTGAACAAACTTAATAGATTTAATATCTTTCAAAATTCGTTCAGCATTAACAAGACCGCTACGAGTACCATGAGGTAAATCAATTTGTGAAATATCCCCATTTACCACCATTTTAGATCCAAATCCTAACCGGGTAAGAAACATTTTCATTTGCGCATTTGTTGTATTTTGTGCTTCATCTAAAATAACAAATGCCCCGTCAAGCGTTCGCCCGCGCATATATGCAAGAGGCGCAATTTCAATAATTCCACGATCAATTAAACGCTGCGTATGGTCAGCACCAAAAATATCATTAAGGGCATCATAAATTGGTCGAAGATACGGGTCAACTTTTTCCCGTAAGTCCCCTGGCAAAAAGCCAAGACTTTCACCCGCTTCAACAGCGGGACGGGTTAAAATAATTCGTTCTACTTCGCCACGTTTTAAAGCTGCCACTGCCATCGCAACGGCCAAGTATGTTTTCCCTGTACCGGCTGGACCAATGCCAAATGTAATATCATTATGCTTTATCGCATTAACATATTGTCGCTGACCAAAATTTTTCACACGAATAGCTCGGCCGCGACGGTCTTTAATAATCGTCTCACTATATAGATCCGCAAAGTATTCGAGGGTACCGCGATGAGCCATTTTCATCGCACTAACAATATCGGTACTATGAATGCGAATTCCTTGATTCAACAAGTCAATCAACGCTCTAAAAACATCAACCGTTAATTTAACATCTTCTTCTTGGCCAGTTACTTTTAAATTCTCGCCAAAGGGACGAATTTCTACATTCATCCCTTGCTCAATTAAACTCACAAATTTATCTTGGGTGCCCAGTAACCCTACTTCAATTTCTGGACTTTCAATTTGAAAGGTTTGTTCAATCGTCTTTTTTTGTTCTCCCAACTAAACAATCTCCTTTAATTTAGCAGATTTTTATTTACGATAATTATATCATAGCTTATTATTTGATGACATTAAGTCAAATGATGACAAACAAAAAAGAAATTAAAATGTGATGATTTTCTTTTCACACTTTAATCTCTTCTATTAATTAGCTAATAATTTCTTGGCGTAAGCAATTTGTTGGCGTACTTGTTTAAAACCAGTTCCGCCATATGAATTTCGCCGTTGAACAGCAACTTTCGGCTGAAGGCAGGTATACACGTCTTCTTCAATTTTAGGAGAAATACGCTGATACTCTTCTAATGGAATATCAGCAAGGTTCGTCCCCGTTTTTAGCCCCTTTAACACTAGTTCACCGACAATTTCATGGGCTTTTCTAAATGGAATTCCCTTCGTTGCAAGATAGTCAGCAAGTTCAGTTGCATTTGAAAAGTCATGGTGGGTAGCATGTTCCATTTTATCTTTTTTGACCTGTAGCGTTGCAATCATTCCGTTCATAATCTTTATGCTAGGCAAAATTGTCTTTACTGCGTCAAAAAGGCCTTCCTTATCCTCTTGCATATCTTTATTATAAGCCAACGGAAGCCCCTTCATCGTAGTAAGCAAACCGATTAAATCACCGTAAACACGACCAGTTTTCCCCCGAATCAGTTCAGCCATATCAGGGTTCTTTTTTTGCGGCATAATCGAACTTCCCGTTGAATATGAGTCAGCTAATTCGATATATCCAAACTCATAGCTACACCAATAAATTAACTCTTCACATAAACGCGACAAGTGCATCATTAAAATACTAGCATTGCTCAAAAATTCAAGTACAAAATCACGATCTGATACTGCATCCAGCGAATTATGGTACGGCTCATCAAATCCTAAATATTCAGCACTTAATTGCCGGTCAATAGGAAAAGTCGTCCCTGCTAATGCAGCAGCTCCTAATGGCGACAAATTAGTATGTTGCTGGTTAAATGCAAAACGCTCAACATCACGTTGAAACATCTGAAAGTATGCCATTAAATAGTGGGCATAAGAAATCGGCTGGGCATGTTGCATATGGGTATAACCAGGCATAATTGTTTCAACGTTTTCTTCAGCCTTATTGACTAATTCTTGTTGAAGTTCCTGTAATTCCTTAATTATAATTGGCAACCGTTTTTTCACGTATAAATGAAGATCAGTAGCAACTTGATCATTTCTGCTCCGACCTGTATGAAGCTTTCCAGCCACGGGGCCAATTTCGTCAGTCAATAACGCTTCAATATTCATATGAATATCTTCGTTTTCAATCGAAAATGGAAGACCCGCATTAGTTAACTGTTCCTGTAATTTTTTTAATCCAGCAATAATTTTATCTGCATCTGCTGCCGATAAAATTTTAGTTTGCTTTAACATTTTTACATGCGCTAATGATCCTTCAATATCTTCTTGTGCCATCTCCTGATCAAAACCGATGGAGGCATTAAACTGGTTAACTAATTGGTCACCAGCTGCTTCAAACCGACCACCCCACATTCTCTTAATGGGCATTACTTGTTTCCTCCTTTGTCTTTTTATTTTGTACTTGAGCATAGACCTTGTCTGGTAATTCCCATAATTTGATAAAGCCGGTAGCTGCTTCTTGATCAAATTCATCTGCTGAGGTATAGGTTGCTAGGTTCTTGTCATATAGTGAGTTTGGTGACTTCCGTCCTTCACAAATCACATTCCCCTTAAAGAGCTTAACCCTAACTACACCATTTACAACCTGTTGAGCTTCGTCAATAAATGCTACTAATGACTTCATTAAAGGTGAGTACCAAAGACCGTTATAAATAATTTCACTCATTTTCTGTTCAATTAACGGTTTAAAGTGTGCCACTTCCCGTTCTTGAGTTAAGTCTTCGAGATCCTTATGAGCAGCAAGCAAAACGGTAGCGGCAGGACATTCATAAATTTCCCGCGATTTAATTCCAACAAGCCGGTTTTCCACATGATCAATCCGCCCAATTCCATGACTGCCTGCTAATTTATCAAGCTTCATAATTAATTGATCTAGTGGCATTTCTTCACCATCAATAGCTGTTGGCACCCCTTCATTAAAGGTAATTTCGATTGTTGTTGGTGTATCTGGTGCATCTTCAATCGCTACTGTCCGGTCATATGCATCAGCTGGTGCAGCAGCCCATGGATCTTCAAGAATCCCACATTCATTTGCCCGGCCCCATAAGTTTTCATCAATTGAATAAGGACTAGCTTTAGTAATCGGAACTGGGATCCCATTATCCTTGGCATATTGAATTTCTTCTTCCCGTGACCAGTGCCAATCCCGGATTGGATCTTCAATCTTCATATCCGGTGCCAATGCATGGATTCCAGCTTCAAACCGGACCTGATCATTTCCCTTACCAGTACAACCATGAGCAATAGCAGTAGCTCCATATTGATTAGCAACTGCAACTAATTTTTGGACAATTAATGGACGAGAAAGCGCGGATACTAATGGGTACTTTTGTTCATACATTGCATGTGCTTGAAGTGCAGGCAAAACGAATTGTTCTGCAAAGTCACGTTTAGCATCAATCACAACAGATTTCCATGCACCAACTTGCAGGCCTTTTTCTTTAATCGCTTCTAGGTCTTTACCTTCACCAACATCAATACAACAAGCAATTACATCATAACCTTTATTTTTAAGCCAAGCGATTGCCACTGATGTATCAAGTCCACCGGAATAAGCTAAAACAATTTTTTCTTTTGTCATAATCTCGTCCTCCATAAAATTCGTATAATTGATTGTTTATAAATATACGATCTTTATGAATAAAAATCAATAGTTTTAGCATATTTTTTCAAATTTTATTTAAATAACGTATAAAACACCGCTTATATGCATAAAATATGTATATAAGCGGTGCTGGTTTTAGTTTTGATATTCAATCTTTTGTTGATCGTTAATCGGATAAGTAATCAGTGTTGTCGATGCGAGGTTTTCTTTATGCATATCAACAGCATTAATTTGGTTATTATCATAAGTTCGATAATAAAAAATCCCTTTAGATAAGTTAGAACCATCCGAATAGATAGTATACTCATAGGTATTTGGCCCTACCTCATCCAGTCCTTTTTGTTGCTCTACAGATTGTAAAATATGGAAATAATTAGTTATATTTTCAACTTCATTATTACCAACTGGTGCGTGCATTTTGGCAAAGGCGGCCTTAACAAATCGACTTTCTGAATCCATGCCGCCAGGAAGAAAACGGCTACCGAATCCTCGACTATATACTGGTAATGTCGTGTCCGGAGCAAGCGTATTTTGCGGATCCGCTGGCGATACACTCTGATAATTACTTAGATTAACTAATTGATCCGGAAATTGGGGATTATTAGTGAGCACTCCAACAGGATTATCATAAACGTTTAATCCGGCAGTTGTAGATTCTACCGTTATCGATGCCCCAGTCTTGTCCGCAACAATCCAGTGAAGGGGCGCAGCGTGCATTTTTTCAGAAAAATTAATATTAGCAATATTTGCATTAGTGAGAAGTTCTTTTGCTTCTGCAACCGAGGATGCTTGGGCAAGAATATATGGAACTAATTCAAATGAAGCAATGTTCTTTTTTCCTTCTTGAACCGGAAAGTAGTGAGCAGGTCCATCGAAATTAAGTCCTGCTATCCCTACACCCTTTTCATTTATTCCATCAAAATATAATGGATAGTTATCACGAACAATTGCCATTCCAATTATGGCATAGTGATGTTCTAAAGTTGGCAACTCGCGAAAATTCAATACCATATCTCGCGGAGTAATAACTACTTGTTGACCAAGTGAAACTTCTAAATCCAAGTTACGGCCAAAATAACTGTCTCCTGCTTGGTAAATTACAGATGTACACATTCTAAGGACCCCTTTTTATTTTCTACCTATTCTAAGAGTAATATATTCTTCCCCAAAATTAAAAAGAAATGCAATAAACCGTTGCAAGGAAATGCTCGACTTATTGCACTTTCTGTTATTTATTCAATTGCTCTTTTACAACTTGATTTACTAACTTACCATCTGCTCGCCCTTTTACTTTTGGCATAACAGCTCCCATTACTTGACCAAAATTTTTCATACTGTCAGCACCAAGAGTAGCAATTACTTCACTGACGATTTTTTCAACATCATCTTTTGATAACTGCTGGGGCATGTATTTTTCAACAATCGCTAACTCTTTTTTAGTTTGTTCAATTAAATCATCACGATCTGCCTTTTCAAACTCTGCTAATGATTCCTTACGTTGCTTATATTCCCGCGCCATTACAGCAACTTCTTCATCATTGTTCAAGTCATGGCCTAGTTCAATTTGTTCGTTTTGGACTGCAGCTTTAAGCATCCGAACAACGTTAAGAGTTTCCTTATCGCGTTTTTTCATTGCACTTACCATATCTGCTGTTAGCTGTTGTAGCAAACTCATTTTTAGTCCTTCTTTCATATAAAAAAGCTCTCACCAGGCAACAGGTGAGAGCACACATTTTAGTAACGACGACTGCGCTTATTCTTACGCTTCCGTGCCGCTTCAGATTTCAACTTGCGTTTTACACTTGGCTTTTCGTAAAATTCACGTTTACGGTATTCTTGCAAAGTTCCGTTACGTGAAACCGAACGTTTAAAGCGTCGAAGAGCGTCGTCTAAAGATTCATTCTTACGAACGACTGTTTTTGACATGTTGATTCCCTCCCTCCGAGCTTAAAGTTACGTATCAAGGAAGCAGATACCTAGCTTCCCTTTCACTACAAAAGCTATTGTACCCAACATGACTTAGCCTGTCAATATCACTTTTAAATAAAAATTAAAAATTCTTTGAATATCCATACTAAGTGGTACAGATGAAAGAAAACGCTTTTATATTTTTGTAATTATTATGCATTTATATGAATAATTATACTTTTTATTTATTTTATATTGCATAATTAATCATTTAGGCGTATATTACATATCAACAAATTTATTACAAAATTCAAAGGAGCTATTGATTATGAAAGGTTTTAAACATTTATTAATGTTGATAATCATTGCATTCCCAATATTATGCACCCCGATTTCAGCATTAGCAGCTGAAGAGAACTCGTCTAGTTCAACCTCAGCTTCGAGTACATCGCAAATTGCAAGTGATGATTCACTTCAGAAAATTAAGCAAAAAGGAACTTTAGTGGTCGGCTTAAGCGCTGACTATCCTCCCTATGAGTTTACTACTAAGCAAAATGGGAAAACCAAATATGTAGGTTTTGAAGTTTCGCTTGCACAACAATTCGCTAAAGATCTGGGTGTCAAACTAGTAATAAAAAATATGAACTTTGATTCACTCCTTGTCGCATTGGAAACCGGCAAGATCGATGCTATCATTTCTGGAATGAACGTTACTAATGAACGAAAGAAGAGCGTTGACTTTTCTAACACCTATTATTCTGGAGATAGCTATTTTCTAATAAATAAGAGTGACAAAGATAAGCTTGTTAATGCCAAAAGTTTCAATGGAAAGACAGTTGGAGCACAAAATGGAACACTCCAATCTTCACTTATCTCCAAGGAAATGCCGCAAGCAAATGGCAAAGGTTTAGCAAAATTATCATCACTCGTAATTGGGTTACAATCACATAAATATGACGGAATTTTAATGGATGCCGCCACTGCTAAGGCTTATGCCGCAAATAACTCAAACTTATATGCTTTCAATTCAAAACTACCAAATACAGCTGGTGGGATCGCAATGGCTTTCCCCAAGGGCGATACTTCATTAGTTAATGCCGCTAACCAGACAATTAAAAAGGTGAACGACGAAAACCTTATTAATAAAAAATGGATTCCCCAAGCCTCACAGTATATGAAGAGCTACAAAAAGCAAAACACGGTTCTTAGTTACTGGCGTTATTTTGCAAAAGGTATTGAGTATACCCTAATCATTACCGTTGTTTCAGTTTTCTTTGGTTTCATTCTTGGAACCCTCTTCGCCTTAATGCGGTTATCAAATAACAAACTACTACACTCAATTGCTGTTTGTTATATTGAGTTCTTGCGGGGAACACCAATGATGGTTCAAATCATGTTTGTCTACTTTGGTATTGGGGCAATTATTCAATCTTTACCTGCTTTACTTGCTGGGATTATTGCAGTTTCGTTAAATTCTGGAGCATACGTTGCTGAAATTATCCGTTCTGGAATTCAATCAATTCCTCTTGGTCAAACAGAAGCTGCCCGAAGCTTAGGAATGAGTAAGAATGAGACTTTCCATTATGTAATTATGCCGCAAGCGCTTAAGAATATTTGGCCCGCACTAGGTAATGAATTAATAACATTGCTAAAAGATAGTTCACTGGTATCCGTGATTGGAGTTACTGAATTAATGTACCAAACACAGTTAGTTCAGTCAGCAACATATAAAGGAGTTCTTCCATTATTTATCACGATGATAATTTACTTTATTCTTACATTTACACTTTCAAGAATCTTACTTTACTTTGAGGGGAGAATGAAACATGCCCACTAAAATGATTGAAATAAAAAATTTACAAAAAAAGTTTAAAGATACTATTGTTTTAAAAGATATTTCCGAACATGTCGATAAAGGACAGGTAATTTGCGTGATTGGACCTTCTGGAGCTGGTAAAAGTACCTTTCTTCGTTGCCTTAACGCCCTTGAAAAGCCTTCTAGCGGGCAAGTTCTTTTTGAAGGACAAGAATTAATCGGTCTCAATGATAAAAAACTTGACCAATTACGAGAAAAAATGGGAATGGTCTTCCAAGGATTTAACCTCTTCCCTAACATGACTGTATTAAAAAATATTACTATTGCGCCCGTCAAAGTTAAGGGAATCGATGAAGCAACGGCACAAAAAACCGCCTTATCCTTACTAGATAAAGTCGGATTAGCAGATAAGGCGGCACAATACCCAGATCAACTATCAGGAGGACAAAAACAACGGGTCGCGATTGCTCGTGCCCTGGCAATGAACCCTGAAGTAATGCTTTTTGACGAGCCAACAAGCGCGCTTGATCCAGAGATGGTTGATGAGGTACTAAAAGTCATGCGTGACCTGGCAAAATCCGGGATGACGATGGTGGTCGTAACTCATGAAATGGGATTCGCTCATGAAGTTGCCGATCAAATTTGGTTTATGGCAGATGGCTATATCCAAGAAACTGGAACTCCTGAAGAATTCTTCAGTCATCCAACTAGTCCTCGTGCGCAAGATTTCTTAAAGAAAATTTTGAAATAAAAATACCCTGTGAATAACGATACAGTCAAAACTGTGCGCTTATTCGCAGGGTTTATTTTAAATTAAATTATTGTTCAGCGGGATCTTGATCTTGCTTGTAATCAACCTTTTCATCAAATTCAATTTTCAGGTCATCAAGTTGTTGTTGACTAACTTTCCCTGGAGCAGCAGTCAATGGTTCAACTGCTTTAGAATTCTTAGGGAATGGAATAACATCACGAATATTATCAGCTTGGGCAAGAAGCATTACCCAACGATCTAATCCAAATGCTAATCCTCCTTCTGGTGGCATTCCCATTGTTAAAGCTTTAAGCAAGAAACCGAAACGGGCCTCTGCTCGTTCCTTAGTGTATCCCAATGCCTTTAAAACTTTTTCTTGAACTTTTGGATCGTGAATACGGATCGATCCACCACCAATCTCATTACCATTCAAGATAATATCATAGCTTTGTGCGTGAGCTTTATGCGGGTCTTCACCGTCTTCAAGATAATGGAGGTCTTCTTCATTTAACATTGTAAATGGATGGTGGGCAGCAATCCACTTACCAAATCCTTCATCATATTCAAACATTGGCCAATTAACGACCCAAAGGTAATTCCATTGATTAGGCTTAATCATGTCTAATTCTTCTGCAATTGCCCGACGAAGATAACCCAAAGAATCGGCAACAACATGGAAACTGCCTGCAACAATAAGAATCAAGTCGCCATCCTTAGCATCCATTTCCGCATTGATTTGTGCTGCCTGGTCGTTTAAGAATTTTGCAACTGGTCCATTGTATCCATCTGCTGTTACTTTAACCCAAGCAAGTCCCTTTGCACCAAATCGCTTAATGTAATCTTCATACTTCGAGATATCTTTTCGTGAATATTTGTCAGCACCACCAGGAACACGAATCGCCCGAACATAATTTCCATCAGCCACAGTATTAGCAAAGACCTTAAATGAACTGTCTTTTACAATATCAGAAAGATCATGAATCAACATGCCAAACCGCGTATCTGGTTTGTCTGAACCGTACTTATCCATTGCTTCTTGCCATTCCATTCGTGGGAAAGGAGTCTTAACATCAACACCCACGATTTCTTTCATTACCCGTTTAATTAAACCTTCCGTAACGGTTTGAATATCTTCAGGAGTAGCAAAACTCATTTCGGTATCAATTTGCGTAAATTCTGGTTGCCGATCACCACGAAGATCTTCATCACGGAAGCAACGAGCTAACTGGTAATATTTATCTACTCCGGCGGCCATTAATAATTGCTTAAATAATTGTGGTGATTGTGGCAATGCATAGAAATGACCAGGATAAACCCGGGATGGCACAATGTAATCCCGGGCCCCTTCAGGTGTAGACCGCGTTAAATCTGGAGTCTCAACATCCATAAATCCCTCATTATCATAGTAATTATGAACAATTGAAGCAACTTTACTCCGTAGTTTAAGGTTACGCATCATTTCGGGACGCCGGAGGTCAAGGTAACGGTACTTCATCCGTAAATCTTCCGAAGCATCAACATTATCGACAATATCAAATGGTGTCGTTTCAGACTTGGCGAGAACCTTGACATTATCAACGGCAACTTCAACCTTCCCTGTCTTCATATCAGGATTAATTTCTTTTTCTGCCCGTAATTGAACCTTTCCCTGAACCTCAAGAACGTATTGGTTACGAACAGCATTAGCAATCTTAAATGCTTCTGGATTTTCCTTTTCGTTAAATACTAATTGAACAATTCCTTCTCGATCCCATAAGTCAATGAAAATAAGGCCACCAAGATTACGCCGCTTAGCAACCCATCCTTTTAAAACCACTTCTTGACCTACTTGCTGTTCATTTGTATTCCCAGCGTAATTTGTTCTCTTCATTCTCCGCTTACCTCTTTCAATATCATTAATAACAATTTAAATAAAAAAGCACCCTTGAAATTACAAGGGTGCAAATGCACGGTACCACCTTGGTATCACTCAAAGATAACGTCAAACGACGGAGCAATAATGCTCAGCTTCAAAAGTGTCAATTGAGGCTGGATTCTTGGAGCTTTCACCCATCTCCAATCGCTGCTAATACCAGATACTCAAGCATTCTTTATCAAAAGCTATTAATATTCTTTAATTTACATTTTTACCATACTCGAAAGCATCTTAAAAGTCAACACTCACCTAACAAATAAATTTTGCTTAACACTAGTTGCTTCAAAATGTTATAAATAAGTTAAGACTAATCAAGGAGGCCTAATACGATGAACAACTTAAATACTGCTTGGTTTAAGAAACTCCCTTTAACTGATATCACTTCTGTTAAACCAGTAAGCGGTGGCGATATTAACCTTGCTTATCAAATAATTACTAGTGACAGAAAAAAGTTTTTTATTAAGGTTCAACCCAAACATAAGCAGGACTATTTTAAGCACGAAATTAGTGGTCTTAAGGCAATCGGCAAAATTATAAATACTCCTACTCCACTTTACCACGGTGAAATCGATGATAATGCTTATCTAATTCTTAACTGGCTTGACGAAACGTGGGGCAATCAAGCTGATCTAGGTTATGCTGTTGCAAAGATGCATCAACACTACCATGATAAGTTTGGCTTTATGGAAAATCACCAAACAAAAGCCCTTATTAAGAATAATTCTTGGAACTCTGACTGGGTTGATTTTTACGTTAACCAGCGATTAGAACCAGAAGTAACGGTAGCAAGCGAACGTGGTCGTTGGAATAAATGGCGGCAAGCGCATTACTCCCAAATGGTCAAGCAGTTTAGCAATTTTTATCGCCAGCATGAGGTAAAACCTAGCCTACTCCATGGCGACTTATGAGCTGGTAACTTTTTGTTTGCTGGTAATCATGAACCATTCTTAATTGATCCCGACGCTGTATATGGCGATCGGGAATTTGACTTAGCCATGACTACGGTTTTTGGCGGTTTTGATAATAGCTTCTACCATGCATATAGTCAAATTTTCCCATTTGACGACCAACTTGATGAACGATTATCGTGGTATCGTTTTTACTACTTATGCATGCATTTAATTTTATTCGGTGAAAGCTACGGTGGCGCCGTTGATCGAATTTTAAGCCAATACTAGTAAAGAAAGCAGGCGTGAGCTAGCTTATCTCGTTCGTAGTTTCACCTCCCATAGCAGGCTAGGCTTTATCAGCAGTTGAACTTGTCCTGTAATATTTTCTGATTAAAAATATGGAGCTGTCACATAAGGCTCCTTATAGTTAAAAATTCTATAGCACAGTACACAAAAAGGCTCTGGTGTTCAAAAAAGCTGAACACTAGAGCCTTCTTCACGCTCTCTTTTACTACCTATCGTTCATACAAGATTGTCGTTGGACCATCATTTTCAAGGTCTATTTTCATCATGGCACCAAATTGACCAGTTTCTACACGAATACCGGTTGCCGCCAATTTTTGATTAAACAAATCGTACAATGGCTCGGCAATTTCTGGTCGGGCCGCTTGAGAAAAGCCGGGCCGATTACCATGTTTAGTATCAGCGTATAAAGTAAATTGTGAAACTGATAAAATCGCTCCATTAACGTCTCGCAGCCCCTTATTCATCTTACCATTTTCATCTTCAAAGACCCGTAGATTAGTAATTTTATGAACAAGGTAATCAATCTGTTCCTCACCATCATCTGGAGCAAATCCTACTAGAAGGAGGTATCCTTGATTGATTTTTCCAACAACCGCATTATCAATCGAAACAGCCGCATGATTTACTTTTTGTAAAACAACTCGCACGTTAATCCTCCTAACGAATAATTCGCTTAACGACATACACATCGGGAATGTTTTTTAAGCTATCCATAATTAGTTGTAATTGACGTAGGTTACGGACACCAATAATCAAACTAATCGTTACCATCTTATTATGGTCAACCTTACCATTAACGGAATTTAAGAACCGGGTACTATTATTAACTGACTTAAGAACATCATTTAATAACCCATTCCGGTTATAACCTTGAACTTCAAGGTCAGCATTGTAGTTAGTCTTATCCCCATTAGGATTTGCCCAATACACGCTAACAATCCGTTCGCCATTTTTTCGCGCTGCTTTAATATTGGGACAATCATCACGGTGAACCGAAACTCCACGTCCTTTAGTAATATAACCAGTGATGGCATCGCCAGGAATCGGGCTACAGCAATGGCTTAAGCGAACAAGAAGGTTATCAACGCCTTCAACTACCACGCCCTCACTTGAAGCTTTAGCCTGCTTTTGCTTTTCACGTTCATTAGGTTTTTCAAGGGTTTGGTGGTCTTCAAGGACTGCTTTTTCAGCTGCTTGCTGACGGTCGCTCTCTGCCTGCTGGCGAATATCAGCAGTAAACCGATTCCGAATGCCTACAGGTGCTAAATCGCCAAATCCAAGAGCCGCAAACATATCATCACTACTATTATAATGAGATTCTTTAGCGACTTCTTCACACTTTTCATCGGTCATAAGTTCTGCTGGTGAATATCCCGCTTCACGCAGTTCGTTTTCCAATAACTGCTTTCCTTGTTCAATATTCTTTTCGCGGTCATGAGCACGGAAAAATTGGCGAATCTTATTTCGCGCCCGCCGAGTTGAAACGAGGTCAAACCAGTCACGGCTTGGTCCTGCTGACGATGATGATGTAAGGATGTCAACGATATCACCATTTTTAATCTCATAATCTAATGGTACAATTCGTCCATTAACTTTTGCCCCAGTCGTATGATTTCCAACTTCTGTATGGATCTGATAGGCCATATCAAGCGGTCCTGATCCCTTAGGCATCTCAATTACATCGCCCTTAGGGGTAAAAGCATAAACCTTATCAGTAAAGATATCGCTTTGAATACCCTGCATAAATTCATCAGTACCCTGACTCTCGCTTCGTAACTCTAAAATTTCTTTTACGACGTTTAGCTTTTGACTATCTTGGGTCTGTTGAATACCATTTGTCTTTCCTTCTTTATAAGCCCAGTGAGCAGCAACACCATATTCTGCGATCTCATGCATTTTATGTGTCCGAATCTGTACTTCTAGCGGGCGTCCCTCTGGACCAATAATCGTAGTATGAAGGGACTGATAACCATTTGCTTTAGGCATTGCAATATAGTCCTTAAATCGCCCTGGCATCGGCTTCCAGTTAGTATGAATCGCACCAAGGGCAGCATAACAATCCCTAATTGAATCCACTACAATTCTAACTGCCAGAAGATCATAAATTTGACTAAATTGTTTATGTTGGGTAACCATTTTGCGATAAACAGAATAAATATGCTTTGGTCGGCCATAAATCTCAACATTGGGTCCTAGGTCAAGGTCAGCAATTGCCTTTTTTATTAACTTAATAGAATCATCAATATAATCTACTCGCTGATCCCGCCGTGAATTCATCAAATGTACAATTCGATAATATTGTTGTGGATTTAGGTAACGAAGTGAAAGATCTTCAAGCTCCCATTTAATTGTACTAATTCCCAACCGATCGGCAATTGGTGCATAAATCTCAAGCGTTTCATTGGAAATTCGTCGTTGCTTATCTGGGCGCAGGTGTTTTAACGTTCGCATATTATGAAGACGATCAGCAAGTTTTACAATCATAACGCGAATATCTTTAGACATTGCTAATAAAAGTTTACGGTGCGTTGCTGCCATTTGCTCTTTATTTGATTTATAGCGAATCTTCCCAAGCTTAGTGTCACCATCAACAATCATGGCAATAGTTGGGCCGAAAAGCTCCTGAATATCACTTAGCGTTGCTCCCGTATCTTCGACGATATCGTGCAAGTAACCAGCACAAACAGTCTCTGGATCCATATGCAAGTTTGCTAAAATCCCAGCTACTTGGATTGGATGGATAATATACGGCTCGCCTGATTTACGTCGTTGGTCATGATGAGCAACTTCAGCAAAGTGATAAGCTTTTTCAACCAAAGCAACATGTTCTTCATTCATATACGAACTAACAATTTCTCGAACGTCTTCATGTGTTAATTCTTTTAATTCTGACATTAGATCCCCTCCCTCCAGTTATTTTTGCTGTCGTAATGACCATGACAAATATGCTAATGCTAAGTAAGCAAGAGCAAAATAATACGTATACCGTGGCATAAAGAAATAAGCAGTAATGAAATAAAAGAATGGGAAAATAAATAATTCCAGCCATTTTCCTTGATGCTTGTAAATCCAATATCCTGTCCAGATACTAAAAAGGCCATTAACTAAAATTAAAATGAGCTCTACCATCGCTACCCTTGTCACAAAAGGAAGCTTATCAATAATTAATGTTAATACCATTCCGACTAAAATACTGGATAACCACAACTGTTTATCCAACCTTTGCCATGCTTTTTTCATAAAATTCATTCTCTTTCAACACCTATATTCAGTTTTGAATCACCGATTAAAGTTGTCATATATTTTACCATAAGTAGGGTGTATTCATTATAACAATTCTGTTGCATATGAAATTGCTGCCATAAAATACAGCGGTGCCGTTTCTGTCCGTAAGATTCGTGGTCCAAGACCAACAGATACTACTCCAGTGCTATTCATTTGACTAACTTCATCAGATGTCAAACCACCTTCTGGGCCAAAGATAGCAAGAATTGAATCACCTGTTTTTAAGTTCTGAAATTGCTGCGATAAAGCACTCGTTTCGCCTTGCTTAGCAGATTCTTCCCATGCAACCACACGCTTAGTTGCCTGATAGTTATTTAATAGCTGGGTTAAATTATCACAATACTCAATTTGGGGAATTTTATTACGATGAGATTGTTCGGCTGCGGATTCAGCTATTTTTTGTAAACGAGTAATTTTTCGTTCTCGTTTATTTTCTTGCCAGTGGCTAATTGAACGCGCTGCTTCAAAAAAAACAATTTTAGTTGCTCCTAATTCAGTGGCTTTTTGAACAATTAATTCTGGCTTTTCCTTTGTTTTTGGAACACCGCATGCTAATACTACTGAAACTGGCAGTTCACTATTATTAGATAGCTTTTGGGTAATTTTTAGCTTAGCCACTGGAGCTGTTGCGATTAGTTCAGCGATATACACATACTGATCTGCCAAAACTACTTCAACCCTTGTACCTATTTTTGCACGCATTACTTTTAATAGGTGATGCGCAGGTTCTTGTGGCAAAATAATTTCTTGTGCTGGATCAACATTAATAAAATATCGTTGCATTTATTTCACCTCAATTGGTTTAGATGCAATCATGCCATGCCAATCTTTCATTTGCTGCTCATCCTCAATAATAAAACCTTGTTCACGAAGTTTCCGGCGAATCAATGAGGCTTTGTCGTCAATAATTCCAGATACTAAAAATTTTCCGCCTGGCCGTAAGTTCACGTATGCTTGTAGAATTAAGGGTACGATAACCTCCGCCAAAATATTAGCAACAACTATATCAGCTTGGGTATGGATTCCATCTAGTAAACTATTAATACCAACATGGACACCCTGAGCATCGGGGTTTAACGCTAGATTTTTTTTTGCAGAATTAACGGCAACCTCGTCAATATCATAGGCATCAATCTTACCCGCTCCTAAAAGTTTGGCGGCAATACTTAAAACACCGGAGCCTGTCCCTACATCAATCACATATTCATTACCTGTGATTACTTTTTCTAACGCTTCTAGCATTAGCCGTGTCGTAGGATGGGTACCAGTTCCAAATGCCATCCCCGGATCAAGGTAGATCAATTTTTCACGCTGATCTTCTGGATGATACGCTTCCCATTGAGGTACAATCGTCAGCTGATTTGTTACGCGCAGTGGATGATAATATTTTTGCCATACCGTAGCCCATTTTTGATTATCAACCACTTCGGCAGAGACCTTATTTTCACCAGGATTTAAACCATAATCACTTAATTTAGCAACTCGTTGATGAATCGTAGGCAATAGTTCTGGAACAAAGATATCTTGTGGAAAATAGCCAGTTACTGCGGCCCCGCTCTGCCGATGCGGGATTGATGATGGATCAATAAATTCACCACGGTTGCCATATTTACCCTTATGTAGGTCCTGAAAATCGGCTGCATCTTCAATTTGTACGCCTTGGGCACCCTCATCGGTAAGAATATAACTAACTGCCTCTACTGCCTCACTTGTGGTTATTACTTTGACTGCTGTCCAATCCATTTAATGGCCTCCTTAAATAATAAAATCGTGACCACAAACTAATCAAATGGTCACGATAAATGATGATTAATAAAGGCTAATTATTTTTTTCATCAGCCTCATTAATATGTGGTCGTTCTTGTTCACGTTTCTTTTCTTTGTCGAGATGATGGTTCAAGTAATCAATTAAGTCGGACTCAGTCAAGAAAATACGGGGATGATGCTGGTGATGGAGACGAACATCAATCTCATTAATCTTTAATCGTCCAGTCCACGTATGAGAATATCGAACAATTACCCGATTATTTAGTTTGTGTTTGCCGAAACGGAACACATATACGTGTTGGGGTGTCATCATTGGCCGAATGTACTCTTTTTTATACATTAAATCATTATCGCGCATAAACTGCTTAGTTCTATTCAGAATGGTAACCACCTCCTCTATTTTTATTCCTGATCAATTAAATTAATCTCCTTAGATAGGTATATTTTAGCACAGGTCTGCATTGTTCCAAAGTTTAATCTATGTTTAAACTTTAATTTTCAGAAAAAATGCTATACTAATTTCACAATATTAATGGAAGGTGATTGATTAAGTGAGTATCTTAATTGCTATTCTTGCTTGTTGGTTATTATGGAAAGTCGGACTTCTTACTATTAAATTTATTGGTTTAATTATGCTAGTCCTTCTAGTAGGGGCACTTGTGCATGTCTTACTCTGGCCCGCAATTCTTTTAGCTGCGATTATTTTAGGCGCTGGTATCTTCACAAGTTAATTTATTGAGAAGACTTTTTTGAATTTTATAGTAATTTTCACAAGGAATGTTATAATCGTTACTGTGAGAGAAATCTCAAATAATGTATTATACATAAGATGAAAGGGAGACTGTTTATTATGTCTAAGAATCATCAAAAGGTTGTTCTTGTTGGTGACGGTGCTGTAGGTTCTAGCTATGCTTTTGCAATGGCCCAACAAGGAATCGCTGAAGAATTCGCTATTGTTGATATTATTAAGGAACGGACTGAAGGAGACGCAATGGATCTTGAAGATGCTACTGCCTTCACTGCTCCTAAGAATATTTACTCTGCAGATTACGATACTTGCAAAGATGCTGACTTAGTAGTCATCACTGCAGGTGCTCCGCAAAAGCCTGGTGAAACTCGTCTTCAATTAGTTGACAAAAACTTGAAGATTATCAAGTCTGTTGTTGAACCAATTGTTAAGTCTGGTTTTGACGGTATCTTCTTAGTTGCTGCTAACCCCGTTGACATCCTTACTTACGCTGTTCAAAAGCTTTCTGGCTTCCCTAAGAACAAGGTTGTCGGTTCTGGTACTTCACTTGATTCAGCTCGTCTACGTGTTGCTCTTGCTAAGAAGCTTCACGTAGACCCACGTGATGTTATTGCTAACATTATGGGTGAACACGGTGATTCAGAATTTGCTGCCTTCTCAAGTGCTACTATCGGTGGTAAGCCATTACTTGACATTACTAAGGATGAAGGTATTTCAGACGATGAATTACTTAAGATTGAAGATGATGTTCGTAACAAGGCTTACGAAATCATTAACCGTAAGGGTGCTACTTTCTACGGTGTTGCTACCGCTTTGATGCGGATTTCTAAGGCTATTCTTCGTGATGAAAACTCTGTTCTCCCAATCGGTGCCCCAATGAACGGTGAATACGGCCTCAACGACCTTTACATTGGTACTCCAGCTGTTGTTAATGCTTCTGGTGTTGCTAAGGTTATCGAAGTTCCTCTTAATGACCGTGAAAAGAAGGCTATGGCTGATTCTGCAAAGCAATTGGAAGAAGTTGCTAAGAACGGTATGGCAAAGTTACAAAATAACTAACCTCAATTATTAAGTAGTAATCCTACTAATATTGGAAAGATAAATTAGTTAGTTTATTTTACATTAAAAACTCTCAACGTCTGTAATAAACGTTGAGAGTTTTTTTGTTTGGTCAAATATTGGTCCCATAATTATTAGTGGTCGTTTTTTAAATCGCGAGCAAAATCATTGAGAAAGTCTTTTATTAAACCATCCTGATAGCCTTTTTTCTTAAGTTCACTCGCCAAAATTGCGGGAGTTAAGCCTTTTTGAATTGCTAATCGGTGATCACCAGCAAGCCAAAACATTACTAATTCGCGATTTTCCATTTTTATAACGCTCCTTTTTCCCTAATAACCCCAGTTTACCACTTTCAGGATCCTAAGTTAGGAAACGTATATTTTAGAAAGCACTTAATTTGATTGGGGAACAGAAACGGCTAATTCGTCACCAATTTCTTTCATCTCTTGATAAGCTTTTTTATCAATTAATACGCCTTTTTCTTGATTTGTTGCTAAAAGACGGTACTCACGGTCACCTGGCACCCAAATTTCTTTGCCAGGTACATGCTCAAGTTGCCGAACCCGGTCAAGCATTGCCGTAGCATCTTTTTTAAGAACCTCTGGATCACCGAAAAAGGCTGGGTCAAATACCATTACAAATTGACTAAAATCGTGTTTACCACTAACAGTATCTGCTGAAATTGAACCTTGAGCCAAAATCCCTGTTAATAATTCAATCACTAGGGAGTTACCCATTCCCTTATAATTTGAATTTGCTTCACTATTACCACCAAGAGTTAGGACACCGCCGCCCTTTTGTTCCCCCTCTGTAAATGCCGCAGTGGCAAGAATATCTTCTGCTTTTTCAGCATCTGTTACTAACTGACGTTGCCCATCAACTGCCCATTCACCCGGGAGCTTCTCACCCTTTTTAGCATGAACCTGAATTTTACCACCAGAAACAACACAAGTCGCCCCATCAAACATAAATGGATGAGGAGAAGCAGGAAAGCCAAAGGCAAAGGCATTAGAACCTAAAAAGGCCTGCGTTGCGTTGGTTGGGACAACTAGTGGCCGCGTATTGGTAAGCGCAATTCCAACTAACCCTGCTTTTAGCGCTAAGCAGGTATAGTACCCTGCAGTCCCAAAGTGGTTTGAGTTACGAATTACTGCTATTGCTACCCCTGTCCGCTTAGCCTTTTCAATAATTTTATTGGTTGCTAAAACTGTTGCAAGCTGTCCCATATTTTGATTAGCATCAACAAGTACTGTTCCTGGTAATTCTCGAATAATTTTTGCCTTATTTTGAGGCTTAATTGTCCCTTCCTTAATCATGCGCCGATACCACGCTAACCGTTGAATACCATGCGAAGAAATACCACGCAAATCTGCATCAACAAGCGTATCAGCTAATAAATCACTATCTTCTGCAGAAAAACCTAATTTAGTAAAAACATCCTGTAAATATTGACGTTCTGCCTTTTCCTTGATCCTCATCTTCATCCTTCTCTCATTTTAAGTTAATTATATTTTAATCTTAAAGTGTAAGAAGTCAATGGACAAAAGTTAAAGATTGGGATCCATCTTAAATGACATTTTTGAAAGTTCACAACCAGCAGTTAATAGTTCATAGAAAAGTTCCGTCGTCCGTTGATTATAATGGACTGCAATTTCATGATTTTGCTTAGTTAGGTAATCTATCAGTGCTTGACCGGTAAGTTTTACTGCTTTCTTGTCAACTTCAGCGATCTTTCGTCGTGCCCATTCATTCAATTCCTTTTGATATGCTTCATCTTTTTCAATAAATTCATGATAATGGCTTTCTACTACTTCTGCTAAAGCCTCATTTAACCAAAAAGCACATTTTAAATCCATTGTTGCTGGAACGTTTCGGTAAGATTCGTCAGTATCATCTGCATTGGCAAAGAATGGAACATAAGGATTAAAAGCCGGTACTCCTAATTCAATCCAATGAATACTTGATTTATATTTTTTAGTATCGCGAACTTGTAGAATATGTGACTGTGCTGTTCGTGATAATGAAATTGCCCGGTATTTTTTACTTTCTGGGCCAGCAGTCATTGGGTCAAAGGGCGTTTCATTAAAATGAGATTTTAGGACGTACTGAATATCTTCATGGGCAATTTTAAACTCGGCTTTACGAATAAATGGCATCTCTGCATCTTCTGGGGTTTGCCCTTGAGATGCTTGCGGACTAAGGTAACGTTGCGCAAACCAAGTCCGTGGTGTGTTATAATGGCGATCTTTTTGCGTACTTGTTCCAAAAATATGACGGAAATCCCAACGATTATGGTCAGGGTTTAATTGGTGTTCTTCGACGAATTTTTGAATTCCCTCAGACCACATATAATTATCAGGATCGTTAAAATCAATATCTTCAATCGCCACCTGGTTAGGCGTGACTGCGTAACAATCATCGGGAATACGAACCGCAACCCATTGGTGACCTGTTACTACTTCCATATACCAAATATTATCTTTATCAGCAAATTGCATCCCGTTACCTTCTGCAGAACCATATTTAGCAATTAATTTTCCAGTATACTCAACTCCATCCCGAGCAGAGTGAATAAATGGCAAGACTAAGGTGCACAGCGAATCTTCAGCTAACCCATTTTTGATAAAGGGGTCATAAGCTAATACTCGATCATTAGCATAGACACTTTCAGTAAATGAAGCTGCAACATTGGCTTCGTTAATTCCATCTTCCTCATTCGGACCAGCAGTTTGATCTAATGAGGGTGTTGATGTGTACCGCATGCTGCTTGTTGGCAATGGAACCGTTACTTTATTGTATGGCGATACATAAGTTTTATGGCGGTCCGCTACTGCCGGTTTAACTAAAAAACGTTTAGGCTCGATTGCTTTTACCCGATCTTCATTTCTTGCAATATAAACAATGCCATCCAGTGATGCCTTTTTCCCAACCATAATTGACGTACACGCATCTTTATTTTGCATAAGTAAGTTTCCTCCCTTTATATTTAGAGACATAACAATGATTCTCCTCTCTATAATACGCCATTTATTATTACCTGATCATTATGATAAAAAATAAAAAGTTCGAAGTCATGAATAACCTCGAACTTTTTGTTTCTGGTGGGCAAATGGTGGGCAAAACACTTTAATTGGTCTATAGATTGGTCTACTTTGTGATTTTTAAATATTTAAAAGTCTATTATATCAACTTTTACTTCTCGTCCAATTGCTCATCGGTCTTCAAAACGGCCATAAAGGCTTCTTATTATGTTGATTGTTTTAAGCTGTATTCACTTAATTTCAGCAAACTAATCAAGGCATTGAAATTACTGGCATTATAAGCGTTTTAGCATTGGAGAAATTTTAGAAAAATTAAGCTTAATTTGATAAGCATGTAACGTTAGGTGGTAAAAATGTGGTAAGAAGTTTACAATTATTCAACTATATAAAGTGGTGGCCTTAAAGTTTATATAGTAATGTGAATATCACAAACGCACTGTATGGAGAATTAACTTTTATTAATATCCTTTATAATAAAAAATGTTAATATAACTTCCATACTTATTAAGAAGACAATAGGAAGGTCAGAAAATGATGTTATTCCGTGATTAGTATAGTACTGTTGAATTATATATGGAAATATTAAAAGCTGTAGCCACATAATCCCAGGGTACAAGATAATATTATTGTAGCGAAGTATCATTTTTTGACCAATAGGCTTCTTAAAACATATTATTATAAACGCCGCAATTAAATAACATAACAAAACTAATGCTAGTAATTGTTCAGAAATAAAAAAAGCTTTTCTGAGATTTTCATCTAAAATTCCAAGTAATTCTTGAACCATCTTGTAAACATACGGTATAAATTCTAAAAGCAAGGAAATCAACCAAAATCCCACAGTTCCCATTTTATGTGTGATATTTTTTACTATCTCATTTAAGAGCTCTGACACTAATTATCACCTAACCTTATTTTATTTTTTAATATAACATGAAAACACCCTAGTGACCATATACGGTTACCAGGGTGTTTCGCTAATTTTTACTATTATATTAAATCTGAATTGTTTGACCAACAAAAATCACGCTAGGATTTGCTATTCCATTCTTTTGAGCTAATGATTGCCAGGTCTTGCCAAACTTAGCTGCAATTCCACTTAATGTATCCCCTGCTTGGACAGTATAAGCATTGGATTGACCGTTGCCGGCTAAGTAAAGTTTTTGACCTACATAAATTACATTCGGGTTAGCAATGTGATTACGGCTTACGAGGTCAGAGACAGTGGTGCCGAATTTGACGGCGATTCCGGATAACGTATCGCCTGATTGAACAAAGTAAGTATTTTCGTTTGATGCTTTTCCGGTGACTTTGAGGACTTGGCCGACATTGATCTGGTTTGGATTTCCGATCCCATTGATTGCTGCGAGGTTCTGGTAAGTAGTTCCGTATTTTTCCGCAATTCCACTCAATGTATCACCTGGTTGGACAATGTAGGTTCCGCTTGCTGGATGGCCAACGTGTTGCACCGGCTTAGGTTCTGGAATAACAACTTGCGGAACATTGCCTGATACTGAACCAGTCGTAAAGGCGCCATCAAAGTCATAACTGGTATCAATTCCCATGATGCTATGATCAGAATATTGCCATGCACTTGCGTTATCAATCCCCAGTTCAGTCACACCATAGCCGGCAATCCAAATCTTCCGGGAATCAAAGCCATGTGAATTAAGAATACCACCAGTGAAGAAGGATTTCATGGAGTAAATCCCAGTATTTTTGTAACCTAGAGCTTCTACTTCTTGGAGGAAGGCTAGTGATGCTGATTGATAATCTGCTGCCGAATGAACTTCCGCATCATCAATCATCAAAGTATCATCATACATACCGAACTGCTTAGCGATCTTAACGAAGAACCGCGCTTCGTTTTGTGCATCGGCCACGGATGTGTAACGGGCAAAGTGGTAACAGGATACGCGCAAGCCAACTGCTAAGGCATTACGAATTTGAGCGGCCGCACGTGGATTAACATAAGCCGAACCATCTTCGGACCCTTCCGTTAACTTAACAACGACCCCTAATGCACCTTGAGCTTTCACAGCTTGGAAAAAGGCAACAGTATCTGGTTGGTAACTTGAAACATCGATAAATTGATTACGCATATTATTCTTCTCCTTTCATTGGATCAATTGCTGGCGCTTGGCCGGCTGGAATAGTGGCAGTTTTAGTCGATTGTTCTTGTTGCGATGTCGGATCAACGGTGGGTGTCAATGCAGACTTTTCATAAGCTGATTGAACAAGGGTCTCGATGGCGTTAAGGTCGATATTCTTGATACCCTGCTTTTGAAGCGCCTGTTGGACAATATCCGTTGCTTGACGAAACTTCTCATGACCGGCTATATCTTTGCCGACTAAAGAAGCTACCGCGTTATCCGCAAGTTGGGCCGCACATAACCAAGCAGCACGGGAAGTTTCGGTCTTTGCGTGGATAACTTTGGCGTGAATAAAGTTTTGCATTAGTTTCAAGGCAATAAAAAAGGCTACCGAAGCGGTAACCGTAATTAAATATGATGGAATTTCGTTAATGACGTTCATTTGTTTTGTTCCTCCAAATTTGTAATTCGACGTTCGTGATCTCTTAATTGTTCATCATGGCGAATAAAGTGCTTATCACCATTTTCAAATCGTTTATTGGCGTGTTTGTGCCATTCATTCCAGTCTTCAATGTTTTTATTGAACTTTTGAAGATTCTGGTTGATTGGATTAAGGACTTTATCAATTAAATTGGCGATTAACTTATGTGCCCCCCCAAATACGGCGGTTCCAATTACTAGAATGGAGCCCCATTCAGCCCAGCTAAGACTCAGAAAAGAATGGATTGTAAATATATGCATTGCCTCGCCTCCTTTTTAAGGGTAAAAGAAAAACGCCCATAATGGACGCATTAGTTAAATTTAAAGCATGAGTAAATCAGCTAGGTATTTATATTCAACTTTCTTACTCTTTTTTCTACCATTAAAACATTTTTGAATAGAATTTTTCTTATGCATTTCGTTTTTTACACTCTTAATTGCATTAACAAGTCCACCTATATTATTAACCCATAAATCATAAACATAGTCATACTTCTTTATATTTTTTATTCCCAGACCATCTTCACTCTTAAAAAATGCACTTGGTTTGCAATCAATATTTTTGTGCTTTGAATTACTGTTAACAAATCTCAAGTACTGCTCTTTCCACTCAGGATATGCGTAAAGCTGAATTGCTTCAATTTCTTCCCTAGTTACATAATAAATAAGTTGATCTACATTATAAAGTTTCAACCTTTTCTTAGGATCATCTAGCACAACATGTACATAAACATTGTCAAACTCATGATTTAAAAAATCGCGTTGGAATTTTTTTGCATTTAATCCTACCTGATAAAATTCGTTTTGCGGACTTTGAATCAAATTATCCTTGCTCAACGTTAAGAGACCATTTTTAAGCAAAAGATCAATAATTGCTTGTTCCGCTGTTCCTTCAACCATCAATCCATTCATGAAATTTCTCCTATCACATAGTACTTCTTATTGAATCTTTTAGGTTCTGTAAGCGACTATAGCTAGGAGCTGTGCCACCTAACATATTATTTTGGAAAAATTCAGAATTTTTTAAATCATTTCTATCAATTTTATCACTTAGTCGTGTAAGCTCTGAATAAGTATTCCGTTTTAAAATATATTCCTCATCATTTCTCCTAAGATCATCAGTTAATTCTATGTAGTGAGTAGAATATATTAACGTAGCTCCGTTTTTATTAATCGTTGGATCACTAAATAAGCCTATAAAATCACGTGCTATCTGCTTGTTAATATGCAATTCAATTTCATCAACAAGGAGTGTTGCTCCTCTTCTTAAAGCAACTACAAATTCAAAAAACAATGTTATTCCTTTAATTGTACCTGAAGACAGATAAGATGTGACTTCATTAAAATTGGAGCCATGTATAATTTCATCACTATTCTTAAACTTTAATGAACAACTAATAATCTTTCCTTCTTTATTTCTTTTATAAGTCAAATATTCAATTGAAGGATCTAGATATTTCAATAATTCTCTAGGTGTCTGATCTGAAAAGGTCCTTGGCACATTAACGTCTGTTATTTCAACTGTTGACAAAACGAATCCTCGTTTGTCATTATCGTCTAATACAATTCTAAATACAGAATCATTAGGTTTTATAACACTCTTAGATTGCTCTGATAATGATTTATTTCTGTCAAAATATTTTTTCTTATCAAAACTAAACTGCTCATTTTTAGAAAGGCATTCTGCATTTTTTTCATCAAATGAGAAATATTCATTTTTTGAAATATATTTTGCTTTCTTTTTAAAAATTTTTTCGTCTGTTATAATCCAAGAGACGCTGTCTTCATTATGAATTTCCTTAAAATCCGTATTAATTTTAAATATTTTATTGTCATCACTAGCCAGAAAAGCTTTAACTTGAATAGAGTTATTTTTTGATCGTAATGCTTTATTTAACTCTGTTTGATCAATAGACCTATCAAACAAGTATAAATCATTCAACCCCTTAAAAATTCTCATTAAAGTACTTTTCCCAGTCGCATTTATACCAACAATACCAACTATCTTATTTATAGATAAAGATTGGTTTAGGTGATTTACACGGCTTATTGATTGTTGTGTATTTTTATTCTCCGTACGTATGGAAAACAATGTCCCATCCTTAAATAAAGAATGACCAAATATTTCAAATCCAATTAACTTTATCATAATATCTCCTTTAAACGAATATCTCGTTTATATTTTATATTATACTCGCTAATTATCTATCATTACAGCAAAATAAACGTTTTTTTCGTTTTAAGATAGTTTTTTAAATAAAACTGCCTATAATAATTTTATGGCGATTAAAAAAATCCTATTGCTTATATGTCATGAAATAATCAAGATTATCAATCATTGATTCTTCGATTAAGCGTTGGAAAGCATTTGCCATTGCTGCATAAACTGGAGCTGTTGGGTGACCTCCTACCATGTGATTAAGGTAAAGATCAGAAGTAAATAAAGCATCATTATTCTGTTCAATTACTGGTAAGCCAAAATGCTGAGCTAAAGTTTTAATTGCCTCATTATAATTATGAGCAGTTCCTTGTCCGTCATAGGACATTGTTGAGAGAACAATTTTAGCTTGCGGTGCTTTTGCTCTAATAGCTGTAATGATCTTTCCATAATTACCATAGAAAGTATTGGCTTGAGTATTAACATCATTCTCGACACCCAAATAGGCATCACCTAGTTTAGAATAATCATTAATACCAAGCGCAACTATATATAAATCTTGCGGATCACTAGAGTTAAGTAATGATAAGCCATGCTCATTGGTTAACCAATCACGAGTAGTTAATCCACCTTTGCTAAAGTTAACTGCTTTGATACCATTTTTACGGGCTAAAATTTGTCCCCAGCTGATATCATAGTGGTCAATATAGTTGCCATCGACATACAATTCACCGGATGCATATGAATCACCAATAATCCCAATGTTTTGGAAAAGACTGATTGAAGGTTTAATCTTTTCTATCTCTGTTGATTCCGACTTCCATGGTGTCCAATAGCTTGGGTCTCCCCATAAAATCCGATGATAAATAGTATTATTGCGATCAACACAGATTTGAAATTGACCCGGAGCATCGTAAAGATCGCATGAAATCGTTCGAACAGTTCCCGGTACTTTACTTGGATAATTAGCAATTAAACTGGTTTCTTCATCGCTAAGAGAATATGAGACAGTCGTATTTACTGGAAGCTTATTTAAATCAGTATACCGACCTTCTTTTAAATCTTTTGAAAAAGCCATAATCCCAACAAAATCGCGCTTTTCTAAAGGACGATTCCATTCAGTATACTTAGCTGGTTCACCCCAAATCATGCGTGTAAATGTTTGACCATTATCTAGAAATAAAAGCTGGATAGTTCCTGCATTATAACCAGCTAAATGGGAACCAATCGTTAAAACAGTCGCTCCAGTATGTTGCCGTACTAAACTTTTATCAGGACTCCCTTGCATGTCATTAATTGTCTGAGCATAAAGAATCAAACTGTTAGCAGGAATTGTATCAAGATTATTAAATGGTGCTTTAGCCTTTTGAACGTCATAAATAATTGGGTAAGAACGAATGATTGAGCTCTTCCATTCACTCCAAGTAATCGGGGATCCCCATTGTACTCGAACAAATTGATCAGCACTATTAGTAATCAAGAATTGAACACGTCCAGCCCCATCTGAACTGCTTGCGTAATTCATTGTGATAACAGTTGCACCCCAGGTTGAATCTGCAATTTGGTTTTCTGGAGCGTGACGAATTTTAGTAATATCAGTCGCATAGGTTACGATTGTATTATCTTCAAGTGAATTTAAGTCATTATATGGTGGTTTACTTGCGGCTTCATCATAGACAATAGTTTTACCATGCAATGCATTATGCAACACTTGTTGTTCTTCATTTGATAGGCCGTCACTTAATACAACACCAATGTCTTCCCATGTTGTTCCATTCCAAACAAAGCCATGCTTATTATCCATTGAAACACAAATATTACTTGTTCCCTTAGGATATTGCACTTGAATAGCTGCTAACGTTGGGAATGTTTCTGGATGGAATGAGATTTTAGAAAGTTGATTCCTAACTTCATCCTTTAACAAGGTTTGATTATCTTTTAATTCATTATAGTCAGCTTCATGACGTACTAATGTTACTACATTCCCTGCATCAATCTGCGCTTGAATAGCACCAACTGCAGCTGCTAATTTTTTTAGCGAAGCGATGTTATCGTCAATTGCGTTTTCGGCCGATTGAATTTTTAGTTGGTACTGTTGCTTAATGTCATCAAGGGCTTGGTATACATCGCCTTTTGCTTTAGCTAAGGCTTCCTCAAAGTCGGTAATAAAGTAATTGCAAGCTAATCCCATATTGAAGACGCCACCAAATACCTTAAACCAAATATCAACAGATGTTTCACGAACTCCTTGATCATTTTCTAAGGCCAGGTGTCCATAACACAACCCCTCTTTAGGAAAGACTTGTGGTGGAAATTTCAAAACTGTTTGGCCATAATTCTGAACAGCGCTTTGATCTCCTACCCAACGTACAGGTACTGCATCAGCACTCATTTGAATTTGACCATTTTCTAAATGCCCTTGTCCAACTGCTGCTTCAAAAACTGGGTGTAAGCCATCTAAATTCTTAGCAATTTTACCTTCAGTCCATTGGATAGTAATAGGTGTAAACGCGTCCCCAACCCGGGCGTTAAATTGACTGGTTAGGTCCACTAAAGTTCCCATAGGTTTTAACGTATCGATTTGAATAATTGTGCTTTGCATTCTAAATTCCTCCTTCTAACAGAAAAGCCATCTCGCAATGAGGTGGCTTTAGTCGTTAAGACGATATTTTATTTTGAAATCAAATAATTCTTTTAGGACGTTTTCGACTTGCTTGATGTAGTCGTTAATTTGCTCTTTCGTTAGCTTAATGCCGACATCAATCCAAGCAGTGAAATCGTAAGGAATAATCCGCCCTTTATCCATCTTCCTGAATGGTGATCGATTAAGCAGACTGGCAAGCCGATCAAAGGCCTGGTTCAAATTATGGATATTCTTTATCAGGTCCAGTCGAGTTCTGCGATTGTAACCAGGATCAATTGGGCTGTGATTGTAATGCAATGAATTATGAATCGCTAGCCGGTCATTGATGAGTTGGCAGAAAGAATTATATTGATTGGCTGTCTGTTCAAAGTCTGAATTAAGTACGTCAATCAAATCTTGTGGTGATGTTTTTTCAAGATATTTGAGATTATTAGTTTCTCCCATTACTTTCCTCCTTACTTCAAACTACTCCAATCCGTCACCTTATAACCTAGATTTACTTGGGCCCGTGATACGCACGCTTTACCAGAACCAGAAATATTAAAAACTAATCTTCCCTTAGTAGTGCCGGTCGGAATCTTAATATTGACTGTGCCAGCGGATTGCCAAGCGCCGTTATTGACGATATAGACAATATTCGACTTACCGGCAAAACTGCCATCGCTCTTTAAGAATTCAACATAAGTAGTGGCAGAAATTGAATTATCAGTCGCATTTAACTTAGCCATGAGGCGACTTGAAATGGAGGAGACACCGTTGAGATTAAATTCATTGCTTCTGAGAGTGCCTTGCTCAATCTCAATTACTGGACTGTCATTGTATTTTTCACTAGAAACAGTTCCGCCAGTCATCGTAGTTACTAAATTATGCTGACCATTTTGCATCCAATAAATATTCTGATCCACAGCCTCCATATTCTTATCCGTCTCTTTCTTATCATTCACGACTTGCGTTAATGACTTAGATTGCTGATCCATGATTACTCACCGACTTTCTTCTTATTAATCGTTCCATCGTCTTCAATGGTGATTTCGTAAATTGTGCCATTGGGAGACTTTAATTTAATTACGTCATGCACAATCTCAGTGACTTGGTTCAAAGTTTTTTGATCGTGGCCATCGATATATGCATGAACTTGTTGATAATTTTGTTGTGATTCGTTAGCAACTTTCTTCAATCCTTTTGCTAAATAATCAATCCAATCCCAGATATCCATCATCAATCACCCCGCGTATTCCTTGAGCCAAGTAAAAAGCTTCTTGTCACCGCCAATTTGGTTGGCTTGACTAGAAGCTTCAATACTTTTTTGTGCGTCTTGTCGAACAGAATTAATGGCATCAGTCAACGCAACTTGACGTGAATGCTGATAATCTAAGATGTTCTGTGAATTGCTATTAAGCGTGACAGAAGTTGGATTGGTAGCACTATATGGATACCAGTTAAAGCCAACCACTGCTTCATTAGTACAGATTGATTGTTCTTTAACCATGATATGGATCATGTCACCAGCAACCGGCTTAAAGTTCGAATAAGTCGTAACTTCTAATGATAATGCTGGATCTGGTTGAATTTTCGTCTTAGCATAATCAGACATCGCATTTTTATCACTAAAACGGCCATCTTCAATCGGTTCAGCCGGATATTCGCCGTACTTCTTAATTGATTCCTCATCACGATACATAAAGGGAGCAAAATAATAATATTCGCTAGATGTTGATGAAGAACTTTCCGAAGTCGTATCACCACCACTATCACTATCACCAGCAACAATTGCCGCCATTTGATCATTACGTTCCCACCAAGTTGGCGGATAAGAATCTATCGACTGGGTCATACATGATTGGCCTGGGCGCGGTTCATAAATCATTGTGCTGTTATTTAGAGCCATACAAATATGATATGAACCGCCAGGCGAACCATAAAATCCCATGTCACCAGTTTGCACTTGCGACCGATCGATTTGTTTACCATATGGCTCCATTGCAACTGTATAAGCTGGAATATTAATACCCATATCTTTATAAACTTGACTTACAAAAGAAGAACAATCCATCCCACTGTGAGGATCGCCGCCACGAGCACCACCGGCTCCTCCCCACACATAAGGAACACCGAGGTACTGTTTGGCATCATTGACAACTTTATCGGCACCAGCACCACCAGAACCGTGACTATCATCCCCACTAGTCGAAGTGTCTACTTGTGTCTCAATAGAATACTTCCCACCGATACACATAACTTCATTGGTGAGACTAGTTGAATCAAACGTCCACTTAAATTCAGTGGTGTTGTACTCATAGTCAAGGCGGTTGCCATAATCTTTGTAGAACTGATCTTGTGCATATACACGAATATTTTTATTATCCGGATAAACAATTGCGTTTGGCCACGCTTCAGTAATCTTACTTAGCATATCAGTTCCACTACCATCAGCAAGCTCTTCAATTCGAGCAGTTGGAAAATCGCCAATTACCTGGTAAGTAAAGCCAAGGTTATTACCATCAATCCAATGCTTTAAGACATCTTCAATATGATAGGTAACTTGGTTTTCATCTTCGGAATCCGACTTAGTTTCATCTGTTTTAGTAACAGTAGTTTTGGTTGTGGTGTTTCCATTAGTAGTAGTTGTAACGTTCTTTTGAGCATTTGGATCAGTATCATCGCTATCATCTCCAGAATCACTTCCAGAGTCATTGTCCGTTTGCGTACTTCCGTAGACTTTAACATCGGTTTGTTTATCCGCATCAGCTGGATCAATATAGGTCTTATACTTGCGTAACCGAGCAATTTCAAAGTAAACATGAGTGGCAACAACATCAATCGAATCTACCCCACTATTAGCATTCGGTTCAGCCTGCTTAATGATGTACTCTTGACCATCAAAGAAGATTGACGCTTGGCTATCCAACATTGAATAGGCAAACGAGTGGTCATTATGAGCCGTAAATTGCAGGCTCCACGTTGAATTAGCTTCCCACGTGATATAAAAGCTATCTGGATCAATACAGTTAAGAGGCTCGGTTTCGGTGCGTCCAACGCCTCTAACTTTGACCTTATTATCGATATCCATTAAATATAAACAAATGGAAAACTAAAAGTAATATCAACACTGTCCGCACCATCAACAGTGAAGTTATTCCATTCAGTGGCTAATCTTATTGTTCCATAATCAGAATTAGCGCTAGCCGGATTTCCATTTAGCGTTGTGAAAATTCCATCTAGAACAATTGTCTCTTGTCCATTTGATGATTTTTTATAGGTCCATTCAGTATCAGTAGTAGTATTCGTAAGCTTAAATGATTTACCACTAAATTTCACAATGATTTTAAGATCAGATTTATACTTCCACGGATCAATTGGCACGTCACTAGCGTTGTAAACTTTAAATTGATTCGTAGTGAAATGATAATTGTACTGATCATCGTTCATATGAAGATTCATACCAAACTGCACACCATCTAAATCATTACTATAAGTCCCATCACTTCGATAGAGAGAATAGCGAAACCCAGATGGATTGTCGAAGTTCATACTAAAAGTAGCAAAGTGAGAACCATTTTGGTCTGGCTTAATCTCTGGAAGATTTGGGTAAACAAAACGGACGATCGCTGATTCAACGTCCGTCCGCATTCTAATAAGTTGTCGTGATGTAAAAAGTCGATAAAATTGATGTTTGGCTAATTTATAGTCCTCCCAGTCTGTAAAGTAGATGCAAAAGTTAGCAACTACTTGATACCGAGAAAAAGTTGTGTACTGAAGTTTACTACCATCTAAACCAGGTATTTCTTGATAGGTATTAGCAAGAGCAGGTGTTGAATCATCCCCAAGAAAAGTTAATCCTTGGACTTTATCCTCAATATTAAATTCATCCTGGTCACCAATCTTCAGATACAATTCTGGGTTACTTACATTCAAATTTTATCACCTCTTATAACTCATAAAATCATTTAACCGTTGATCTTTAGCCATCGTAGTATAAGCACTTAACCGATTGGCTTTCATTCCAAATTTATTTCCGGAATTAACAGTAGCATCAATTTGCTGGTGACCAACCTGAACAAGTTGCTGTACTCCGCTAATTAGTTGATCTAATTTCGATTCTAACGACATGAATTCTTTACGACTGATAGATTGGTCATCTCGTGTTGGCTGAGCCTGTCCATCTTCGTGCTTAAATCTTGCTACGACCTCACCTAATAATTGGTAAGCTCGACCTCTTTTAGATGCTGACAATGGAATAATCATTTCTGGCCTATTACCTTCAGAAATATGAATCAGCTGTTCTTTATCAACTAAACCACCATTTGCATACCAATGATGTGCTCTCCAGAATGCAGCAGCTCCTGGTCCACCGCCATAACGTCCAACATAACTCTTCATCCATTTAAGTTGAGTAATCGGATTTGTTCGCCAGTCTCGACCAGCGGCAGCCATTTTTGATCCTGGTAAAGATTGTGGTAAACCATAAGCACCTGAGCTAGGGTTGGTTGCATTAACTCGCCATCCTGATTCATGAGTAACAATATAGTTAATCGAATCATACCAACTTTCTGGGATTCCTGCTTGTTTCATCCAATGTTTATGATCTCCTGTAGGTGCGGCACTTGTTCCATTAGGATTCATAGCTGAATCAAGTGTTTCAAACTGTTGCTTAACCCAATTAGCCATTTGTTTGGCCACATAAACTGGAACATTCGTTATCATTGATTGTGCTAATTTAATTCCACTACTCAAACCACTAAGCTTCTTAGTAAAGACATGTTCCATAAACTGGATCGGGTGAGCCATGATCTTTTCAGCTTGATCCGTCCAGTTATCCACATCATCTTTTAGGTTAGCAAAGAAATCACCGATTCCATTCGCAAACCTAGGTAATCCAATAGCAGACATAAACTTATGACTGTCCTCACCATTTAAGATTGACATCCCCTTCGGTAAGAAAGTAATAAAGTTCCTTTTATTAGGGAAAGCACCTATTTGACCCTTATAGGAATACAATTCTCGCCAATGTGATCCTGCTCCATCATTGACCATTCCAATGGTTGACTTCTTTAATCCATCCGGGTTGCCAGCAGTACCAGTAGCAAAAGTAGGGATAGCAGCGGACCAGGATCCACCAAGTTTACTAGCGCCAATCTTATCTAATACCCAATTAATACCGCTTTGGATATCATCAATCAACGTCTTAAATGGTTTCAAAACACCATTGGCTAAGTCTGCCATTGCTGCACCGGCTTTTTTCTTACCGTTGGAAATAGCATCCCCAATTTGAGACATATGATCTTTCCACGAATCAACAACTTTGCCTAGCCAACCGCCAGTTTTTTTATTGATTGCACTATACATATCTTCAAAGATATCTTTATTTGCTCTTGATTGATCTTTTGCTAAACGACCCGTATCATTTTTTAATTGTGACCAGTGTCCAGTAACAAGGTCATGCCAAGCCCTAGTACGATCTTGAATAACCTTATACATACTTTGAAATGTTTTTGGATGTTGCCTGTACATATTTTGAATAACTCGTGATGTTGACCTATTCATATTGCTATACCAGCGACTGACCTTGTTAACACCCGCACGTGCACTAGATTCCATATTCTTCCAGCCACGTGAAGCTGACTTACGAACATTATTCCAGTACTGCTGGTTACGTTTCTCGTTTTGACGTTGTTCCTTATCACGATTACGCCAATAAGACTTCCAATTTCTGGATAAACTATTGGTAAAGTTACGCCAATTCTTTTCGGCCTGCTTATTCGCTTTTGCCTGTTCACGATTGGATTGTTCCTGGCTCTTGCTAATCTGTTTGAAGGTATTTTTGAAAAAGCTTCCTACTTTTTTCAATCCACTCTTTGCAAACTTAGCAATCCCATTAATAAAATTACGAAATTTTTTATTGTGTTTGTAAAGTTGGACTAAGGCAGTACTTATTCCAACAATTGCGGTAATTGCTAATCCAATTGGACCTAATGCCGTAGTAGTTGCAATCCTAAAAGCAACTAAACCTGCTTGGGCAAGTTTTAAAGTTGTAACAAGTGTTAATATAGTTGCTCCTAAAGTTTTTACTATTCCTTGATGCTTAGCAAGAACGCCAATAGTTTTAGCTGCAAAAACAGCAACATTAGCAAATCCTTTAGCAAGGTCTTCTAGGCCTTTTTGTGTTTCCTTATTGTTTAAAGCTTTATCCAGTTCATTCAATCCTGTTGCAGAAACTTTAAGCAATGGCTTTGCTAGTTTAGCTTGGGTGGATGCCCATTCTGCTTGTAACCGATGCAGGGCTCCACCTGATGATTGACCAAACGCCTTCGCATTCTTAGCATAGTTTTTAGAAGCATTGGTCAATATATTATTAAACTGATCGCTAGTCATTTTCCCAGATGCAACTAAATCATTAAATTCTTTTCTGGTCATGCCAGATGCTTTAGCAAGTGCTGAACTTAATCCGGGTGCTTGTTTCTCTAAACGTCCAAGGGCGGAAGAAGTAACCTTTCCAGAACTATAAATCCTATTTAATCCGCCAGCAAAAGCTTCCGATTGCTTATCAGATAGCTTTAATTGATCACTTAAACTAGCAACACCTTGAGTTAATGTCTTAGTTTGGCTTATTGAATGCGTCATTCCATAAAACCTAGTTTGAAGAGCATTAACTGCTTGAGCAGAAAGATTTGTGTTAGTCTTTAACTCGCCAACTTGTGCTGTTAATTGCTTAATTCCATTACTACTGACACCAATATTTTTCCAACGAGCCTCCATTGCAGCTCCTACTTTGGCAGCCGCAGTCCCATTTACGACGATTTGGTGTAATTGATTCGTTATCATTGGAAGAGCATTAGCTGTCATGATCCCAGCAAATCCACTTCTAAAGAATTCTTTCATTCTTGAACCAGTATTAAGAACTCTTTTCTCTGCTTCATCAACTTTAAGAATGTTATTCCGAATATACATCCATGCTGTCGTTTTAGGCGGATTTAAGCTAGCAGATAGTTCTTTTGCTTGCGTCTTCATTTGTCCCATAGAAGCAGATGTTTCATCATAGCGAACTTTTTGTTTTCGATAGGCTTCACTAAGTTTACCTTCAGTTTGAGCAAGTTCATTTAATTCTTTTCTTTGAATTGCATGTTGCTTGCTTAAATTCTCTAAGCTACTTCTTAATCCGCTCAGCCTTTCGCGATCAGCCGCTATTTTATTTCCGTTTGCTTCTAGTGAGTTTGCATATGCTCGTGAAGACTCCTGGGCTCTTCGAAAACTAGTTTGTAATTCAGCTAAACCCGAAGTTTGATACTTTAATGTACTATTAGCCCGATTAACTTGTACCTCATACGAAGCTAATTGTTTACTAGCTTGAGAGATATCTTTATCTAATTTCAGCCATGTTTCTAATTGATCCTTATTAGATAAGTTCAAACCTTCCTGACGACTTTTTAATTCAGAAATCTTAGCCTTCTGAAGTTCTATTACTTCATTTAAGCCGGAAATACGCGCCTTAGCAGCTTCAGCATACTGGCCTGAATTTTTCAATGCAGTCTCATTAGCTTTCCAGGCATTCGTGGCCGCACTAATTGAACTCCGGAACGCAGATAAACTTTTAGTTGCAGCAATCGTATCAACTGATATCCGCGTCGCCATTTCATTTTCAACTTTCAATTTATCCACCTCCCATTAACATTGCTAACTTCTTATGGGCATCCCCCGTATTCATTGGTCGATCCTCCCTAGATTTAGCACTCAGTATTTTCAGCAGTTCTTCATATTCTTGGCAGTCAACTTGTGACGGCGCCATTCCGCCTTGAAACATTAACTGCTTTTTTAGATAGTTACGATCTTCAATTTCCTGTTTCAGTAAATCTATTGATCGGAGGATTTCTCCCCTTGTCCTTTTGGGCCCTTTTTCTTATTATTAACCGCCTTTTGATGCGTATCTTCTGGTACACCTTTAATACGATTGCAGACATAACTTATATAACTCCCAAGTTGCTGATAATCGACACGTTCTTTGATCATATCAACTTGTTTATCACTCAGTTTTAAGACATCTTGAAGAAAGACAAAGATCTTTTTATTAACTTCTCGTTCTTTTTTTAGGACAGCAAGCATGGCTTCACTACTGTCTAGATTTTTATCTGATTTACTAAATTCAGCATCCAAAGAAAGCAATGTAATCATCATTTCATCTGCTTTATCGACCGCTCCTACTGTTGCATGAATATTAATTGGTTTGCCAAGTCCAATTTGCTTTGTATTAATTTTAACCGTCATATTTACCTCCATTCAGCCGCCCATTTCTGTACTGTTTATTTCAATGGCGACTTATCTTCACTTAAACAGTTGGCTTATTTACATCAGACTGATTTGTATTTGTAAAACTACCAGTTCCAGTAGCTTGAATATAGCTTGCCATTGGATTATCTCCAGAATAGCCACCGAATACTTCTTTCAACATTGTCTCAAAGCCTTGCCATGCTGAATCGCCAGTATTGTAGGCTTTGAAAGATTGTTGAGAGCCTTCTTTGTTTAAGAAGACATTATTAGGGATTGGGTTCAGACTCTGATAGGTAAACGCAACATTGCTATCAGTTTCATTCTTGTTATTTGTTCCATGATTACGCGTAGGAAGCGTCATTTCACCATTTGCAAAGGCATCAAAGAACCAATTCCCGTCAAAGTCATGGGATGCAATAAGAAGCGCAACATGCGGTTTCTTATTAGAAAGAACCCGACCGCCGTTAATATCCGTATAACCTACCATTTTACTTCCATCTTCATATGGCATATCCAACATAGTTAATGCAACTTGTGGCGTTGGCACCCCGTGATTAATTCGCTTAACTTTATTGTTAGCATATTGTTGTTGCCCTGCTTCTTCGAGGCCAGTGATATTAGCAGTAGTAGCACCATCGCCATCACCGTCCCAAAGAGCAATTCCTTTCGGCCCTAATCCGCCTTTTTCGGGATCAGTAATTAAAACACCTTTGTCATCTGTAATTCCAGCCATAACAAAGTCGATCCCTTTAATAGACATTCCTGCCATTTTCTCACACTCCTTTTATTACTAAGTCTTTGGCAAAATAAAAGACCTTGGTACTTTGACCAGTATCAGGATCTTTCACATGCGCTTTTGATTGTTCAACCGTCCATTTGTCATGAACGAATTTCTTTGCTAATTCTATTTCCAAGTTTGTTACATCTTCTCCGCTCAATGCTTTTCGATAAAAAAGCTGCACCTCAACGCCAATTGTCCATCCCTTAAAAGTGGCATTTGCATAATAAGTAGGCTCATTAAGCCATTCAGTTATTAAACAAATTGTTTTGGCTTGATTTCCGATAATTTCTTTAGGAATCGATTCTCGATATACTTCATCAATTAACGAAAACTTATTCTTTATCAGTAATTCAGCTTGTTGTGAAGGAGATTTCATTTTTGCTGACCTCGATAGACTTTTGCTTGAGCCTCGAATACCTCATCTTTGGCATCACGCCTCGTATTATCAATAAAGTGGTCTCCACGCATCTTTACTGTTCCATCGTTTAAGAATCTAGCAATACGTGCATGATTAATGCCGCTATCTTTTGGCCCTTCAAACCCAACCAGGGAATTTCCGTTATCCACATCCCCCATATCTTTATTTTCAAAGATAATCGAATCAGCTAAGTGTTTAACCTTCCCTGTCTTCCGTCCCGGCTGGTAGTGCTTCTCTTGCGTTACTTCCTTCAACTTTGAAACAAGGACTTCTGCACCAGCGGCAGTCATCTTTTTCTTAGTTTCATGATCAGGAACAGCAATTTTTTCTGCTTTTCTTCCAAATTCTTCTAGTGAAGCTGCAAAGTCCACTTTAACCAACCTTCTTTCCAGTATCCTTTAGTGTAATTAAATCATATCTTATTGGTGAATGACTTTCATCACGAGAGATCGTAACAATATTATAGATAGCATTATCATCATCTATTTGAGCTTGAAGATTATCTTCAACATGATATTGGGAACGAACAGCAATCACAATCGTTCCTTCAAGTTTAGTACCAAGTAATTGATACTGTTGAGTTTGGCTTCGCTGGTAAAAAGCACAATGTAACTGCTGTCGAGTGATAAAACTTTCGTGTGATCCTTCAATTGACTCATCACTAATGGTTTCTGTCTTGCCAAATTTAACTTTATGATTCAGCCGGCTGATCGGAAGTTTCATTCTTATCACTCTCCTCATCGTACGAATTCCTTAAGCCTCGTAATTGACCAATGATACTATTAACTGTTAAATCAATGGGATAAGTTTGAGTATCAGATAAGGCTAAACGATTTTGATAATAAGTTCCTGCTAATGAAATTTCCGCAACTTCCACTAAAGATGAAACACGCTGATCCGTATAAAAAGCGGAATTAACTTCTCCAATAGCATTACGAATAAAAGCATGAGCCGCTTTAACGTAAGTATCAATTAACTGATCATCTTCATTGCCATCAAGGTATAGCATTTCCTTAACTCGTGAAACTAATAGATTAATATCCGGTTGATTCTCACTCATGCTTTTCACCTGCCTTCAAATTACGCTGTCTTACCACTATCAGCTACAGTTGTCGCAGTCTGATCAGCAACTGTCTTAAACGAGCCAACAGCAATCGCGCCATCATCAATCATTTGGACATCAAAGCGATCAATGCAGCGGATCTTAGTAGTGTTATGTTCATAAGCACCAGCACCTATATTCGTTGCTAGTAATGACATATGTTCACGATCATATAAGGTAATCGCTTCTTTATAGTCACCAAAGTAAAGTGGATGAGAACCGGAAATATCTGGTAACCACTTATCAGCGACCACAGTAATTGGTTTGTTATCTAGTAAGTAACGGTCAGCCTGCGTTACATCCGGTTGAATCATGTAACGTCCTTCTGCATCCTTAATCTTGGAAAGAACATTGTAACCAGATTGGTTAGTAACGAATGTAGAAGTTGCCATAATAGCAGGATCAAGGGTATTATTTTCAAGATCCTTAATATCGTCCATCTTAGTGATTGTAGGCTTCTTAGTTGCCTTATCCATTACCGCAATAATGGCAACATTCCGAGTAACAGCAACTTTTTTAGCAATCCATGTTTCAAGCCATGACAGAATATTCTCTGCTGAATCCTTGAGTAAATTATTGGTAACAGTATTAATAGCACCGTATTCCTTAATAAGATACTTGATAAGGTGAAGCTTGGGGTCATCCCCATCAGGAATTAATCCGTCTTCGCTATCCATTTGTTTCATTGGTGTAATGTCAGATAGCGTTTCATATACTCGTGAACCGGAAGTAGTAGATACACTTTCAACATTAACAAGGTTTTGTAAGGTAGCAAATTGACGCACTAAAGTATGAATTGCAGTTTGCACATCAACCGGAATAGTTAAACCACCAGTTCCATTGCCGTCTGCATCTACTTCAACAGAAGAAGTAATTGCATCGAAACGGCCACGAACCATGTTCTTAAAATTACTAATGAATTCTGCCTTTAGATCTTTTTCCTTATTATTTAAAGGCTTCTTTTGACTATCTTCCATCTGCACAACCGCTTCAGCTCGTGCTTGATCCAATTGCTCCTTTAAAGCATTACGGCGAGCAAGCGCATTGTCGCGTTGTGTTTTTAATTCTGCAAACTTATCTGCAGAGAAATCATCATTTAAGACCGCTAAATTAAGCTTAGCGTTTAGATCTGCTACCTTTTGTCCTTCAGCAACCCAAGTATCATTTAATTGATTAATTGTTGTTGACATTCCCATCATCCTTTCCAAATAAAATAGCCAACTTCTGATCTCTTAGACTAGGAGTTGACTTTTCTTTATTATCTTTAATTTGATTCTTGATTGCTGGCGTAGGCTTCTCTGAATCTTTGAACTCAGCAATCATTGTCATAAATTTCTTAACCGCGTCTTTTTTAGGAAGTGTGTGGCCAAGAGAATTAGCAATTTGTAGTTGCTTGTCATCCTGGAACATAATCTTATCTGCAAAGCCCTTGTCTACGGCATCTTGCGCTGTCATCCAGGTTTCATTTTGCATCATCTGAAGGATATTATTACGATCAATCCCCGTTTTGTCTACATAAGCATTAACAAGGGAACTATCAATTGATGCTAATACCTGTGACTCATGATTATGATCATCAGCATTCCCCTCTTGATATGACCAGGCTTTATGAATCATCATCTGAGCAGTTGGAGACATATTAACAGTATTTCCGGCCATTGCGATTACACTAGCAGCAGATGCGGCAATTCCCATAATATTGACTGTTACATTCCCTGCATAATTTCGAAGCATGGAATAAATCTCGCTTCCAGCAAAGACATCGCCACCGCCAGAGTTAATAATTACCTCTACTGGGTCTGTATTGCCATCATTCAAGATTTCATCAACTGTAGCTGGTGACGTAGCATCCATACCAAACCATTGATAAAACCTAGCAGTATTATTATCCACAATGTCACCTGTGATTTTAACTGTCTTCATTGTCATCTTCTTCACCTCCCTTCAATTAATTGTCCGAACTAACTACTTGCACCGGTTGGACTTGAGTAGTTGGCTTTTCTTTTTCTGGTAAATCCTCAGGCAGATACCCAGCTTGTTGTAATAACCAAGCTGCCTGATTTGCTCCTAACGTTCCATTCTTTTGTAGATTAGCAATTGTAGAGGCGTAATTATCACCCAGTGGATCAATTGCAGAACGTAAATCAAGAGTGATGTTCGCGCTCAGTTTATTATTCAGCTCCGCAACAATTGGTTTAGCAAACCGTGCTAATGATTTTACATAGGCATTACCCATCATTTGAATAGAGGATTGTTGGTCCCCTTGACCATTAATAATGCTGTCCGATACACCATATACTTTTGCAATTTGAGCACTTGTCCAGGTAACTTGATTCAGTAATTGAGCCACATTACTCTTAACCTCCAGTGGTGTATATTCTTCAAGATCATCAATAACAATTGGTCCATTTTGCGAGCTAGATGTCTGTTTGAGGAACTTGCGTGACCGTGAAGCCTTCTCTTCATCGCTTAGCAAGCCACCATGTTTAATAGTTAAGATTCCTGGAGCAACCACTGATCGTCCCAGAGCACTTAAAGTTAATTTATTGGACTGGTCTTTAATCTGAAGCTCATTAGCCAGCGCTGAAAGTGGACTTATCCCAGTCTTTCCACCATTTTGAGAAAGGAGCCGAATATGGATTAAATCACTTTGCGGAACGGCCTGCTTTACGCCTACTTCCGGTTCGTCAAAATTAATATTGTAAATTAATCCTGATCCATTCTCCAATAAAAATGGAGTAACTTGTGATGGACGTAAGTACTCCCAGGTCATATCCGTTCCATTGTTATTTCTCCACCGGTAAGCAAAACACTCGCCACCTAAAAGCAATTGGGCATACATTGATTGCCAAAAGCCATGAGCATTACTCGTTTGAGTTGGATTACTGATAATCCCCTGGGCTCTTGGCATATCTGCTCGTAAAATACCATTTGCCAAATCAGCACTTAATTGAAATACAATTGAATATATATCAGAATTTTTTAGTGCCGTACTAGCATCGACATATTTATCTGAATTGTCTGGATTTAAGAAATGCAGTATATCGGTATTATCAGAAATCGATAAGCCAGGGCTTACTTTTTGATTAAATAACGGCAATAGCATTCACCCCCTTTCCATCAAAGGCTAGCTATTTTCTCTGAAAGATAACCGATAATTACTAAGCTAATAGCCACGCTAAAAATTCCAGCAATAAAATTTAATAAAAAGCATCCCCATACAGCAAAGATGATCGCCGCTAAGAAACAAATTACATCAAAATACTTCCAGATTAACTTCATAAAATTACTAATCATCAAGTAAACCACTATCCTTATTTTCAAACCATGCTTTAACTTGTTCTGCCGTCATTCGATCAACTTGTCCAGATTTGTCATTTGCAATCCCAAAGTCTTCAAAATGATACATCCCCTGGTAAAGAGCATCAATGATTGCATCAACTACATCAATCTTTAACGTTGCCTTGGCTTTATCGATTTGAATACCAATCTTATCTCCAACAATTTCAGCATTAATCAGTGCCTTTTCCAAGATTTTATCGTCAAGACGAGTAACATTTCCTTCAACAAATATTTTTTGGAGAAACTTAGTTGGATCCTTTAACTCAGATGTTCGTTGACGAATAGATTCTAATGGATAATCCGTATTAATATCCATTTGTTTAATTGCAGTGGTTGCTCCCCAGGCGTCATAGCCAAAGAAGATAACCTTAAGATGGTTTTCATCAACATAATTTAATAGCCAATTGTAAACTTGTTCGTCATTGATTAAGCCTTGTGGGTGACTTGTAATTGTACAGTACCCATCATCTGCTAATTGACGATAATTAATCCCATCTTGTTTTTCTTTAGCCTCGATTGATCCTGCTTTATTCCAAGGGATAAAACTATGTTGTTCAACGTGCCATTTTTGCTTGCCTTTTTCATCTTGATAGGGATAAACAAATGCAATAGCTGTATTATCACTAAACATCGAATAGTCAAACCCGATATATACTTCACGTCCTCGAATATCGAAACGCGGAATAATTGCTCTTTCAATATCATCAAGTTTTAAGAAGCTATCTGCTGACTGTTGCATCCAAATATTCATTGATTTATTTTGGAAGCCTAACATATTACCAGTTAGCATATTGTTGTCTCTTTCGGTTTGTAGGTCTAAAACAAATCGATCACGCTTTCCTGACATGTCCATCAATGGGTTAGATTTAGACCAGGTTTCTGGCTTAAATACTTCATTTTCATCGTCCTGACACCAGTTTAAGACAAGGTAAGCATCCCCCTGGCGCAAATAATCGGCTTCCATCAGATTTTGAACTCGTTTTTCATCATTATGAAATGGTACTGATGGATTATCATAGGCAGTCGAAATTTGAATAAACTGTTTATTAGTAACATCAAGCTGCCCAGAAGTAATCTTTGAAATCTTACTATTATCTCCCACTTCCGGATCCGCAAATTCGTCGCCGATTGCAGTTTTGAAGTGGAAAGAATCATATTGACCCGACTTGTAAGTTACTGCCAATAAGCGACTTCCGGTTTTACTCATCACAATCTGGTCTGACTGTGATGAAAGTGTCTTAGGATTAATTCCTAATTCTAGAACTAATTGACCAAATGGCGGAACTTCCATAAGGTATAGGAGCATCTGCTTGATATACCCCATCAGCTTACTAGTTTGCTTATAGTTAATAGAACTAACTAAGAAATCTTGACCAGCTTCATTAATTGCCTCAATCAAAAAGCTATAGATGGTTACGATTGACATTAGGTATGTTTTACCGTTATGCCGTGCAACAGATAAGATTGCTCGAGTGAATCGCTTATCTCCTTTACTATCACGCCATCCAACAAGCATTGCTAAAACAAATTGCTGCCATCCCATTAATTTAACTGGTTTTCGCGTTTTAATTTCCGGACAAACTGAAGCAAATTTCAAAATATTTTGAACTTCACTTATATCGTAATGATAGGGGAAATCTTTGGTATTTTGACGTTGCAGATCGCGTAAGTGTCTAAAACATGCTAATTTAATTTGATATCCGGTAATATACTTGCCATCCAAAACATCAAAACAATATTTAGTACCAGCATCCTGATATTCCTTTTTTACATTGCTAAAATCAGTAGCCTGGTATGCACCAAGGACATCATGAGTTTGGGTTAAGTCAATTTTCACTTTCTCACTTCCTTTTCACTACTATGCAGAGTATAATAAATATAGAAACAAATGAGGTGTTATTAATGCCAACTAAACAAACTCAATACAATAAAAAATGGGTAGATAACCACAAACAACGCGCAAAGTATTTAAGTGATCGTTCTAGATCGCGCTCATTTATTCGTAATCAAGCAACTTTAGATGATATCGAAGAATTTACTAAATTATTAGCAAAACGGAAAGAAGAATTACAATGACCTACGATATTAAAGCAATCAAGAAAAATGCAGAACACTTAGGAAATGCCTATTTCGATGATAAAGATAAGCTCCTTTTAATCGACCACTCTACACTGCTAAAACATAACCAATATGAGGTCATAAAATACGAGGATATTATGTATTGCTATGTTGATGAAAGCGATGGTGTACAAACATCCAATCACTCATTAGGATATGCTACGCTGGGCGCAATGGTTGGTGGTTTTTTCGGTGCAATGGTTGGAGCCGCTGCCGGCAAACAACAGCGGAAGGTTATTACTGGAATACAAGTTCAAATAATGACGACTGATCAAAAAGAACACTATATTGATTGTGTAAAGCTTCCAGATGCCAAATTAAACGACATTCATTATTCGACTGGACAAGCTGTCGGAAGTAAGGTTGAAGAAATCATTCAAGATAATTTGTAGCAAAAAAGCAGTAATCCAGCGACTACTGCTTTTTATTATTACTGAAAAATTCTTGAATACTTTTAGTAGTTGATCCTTCTTCTTTTTTACTTTGAACAGTTTTGAATAATTCTGCTCTTGATTTTGGTGATAAGCCTAACTGAATGCCAATTGTATTAAGCATTTGAGTAGCATCTTTTAACCTGCCAACTGCAGGATTCTTTTTCCAACCAACAAAATCCTTACCAATTACTTTTCCTGTTTGAACATCCTGCAAAGAACGATATATTTTTTGCTGCGCTCCTTCTTTTTGTAAGGTATCATAAGCATTTCGATATTCTTGGTATTGAACGCAATATTGTTCAACAAGCATCGAGTCAATTCGTTGAACTCTATTAGTTGCCTCTAAAAAGGGCACTACTTTTCGCCAACATGTCTTTGCAATTGGTGTTAAATATTTAGGTGGACTATATGATAAATGACCGTTATTTTGCTGATAGAATGCGTGTTTTACCATCATCTTTCACCTCTTTTGCTACGATTTTGTATCCTAATGAATTGCTTTTGACCCCCCTAAGCAAAAATTTGAAAATTACTGTGCATCACAAGGAAATTGTTCTGTGTGCTGCTCTCCTCACCTGACCGTACCCGGGGGGATGTTTTATTTTTGGTGCATCAATAGAACGATTTTAGAAATTTCTGATATTTCTGGAACATTTTTCATTTCCATTCCTTGACCAGTTCCATAATATTTTTGCTCCCATTTTGTTTTTAAGCGGTGGCATTTATTACAGATGGTAGCTAAGTTGCTACTACTAGCCATCAGCTTATGATCAAACGCAATAGGAATGATATGATCAACTGTTTTACTATTTGGTGTAAGCTTACCGATAGCCTTGCAATACTGGCATAGGTAATGGTCATGGTTTAATACTGATTGTCTTAAGTCAACCCACTGCTTACTTCGATAGAACCTGTACTGTTCACTTCTATTATCATTACGATTACGAGTAACAGTATTGTAATGATGGTTATACTGTTTAACTTTATGCTGATACTGTTCACTATGTTTACGTGCCCATCGCTGTCTATTGGCAAGGTACTCTGCTTCATGTTCAAAGTGCTTAGGGCAATAATGATTAGGGAACTGAACCATTGCATGACAGTTAGGTTGTCTACATCTTCTATACCTTGGCATTGGTAGCATCCCCTTTCTAATATGTATAAGGGCAAAATAAAAGACGGTAGCCATTTGCTATCGCCTTAATCATTTAATCTTTTATGTATTAGTTCGTCTAATTCTTTCAAGTCATCGTCAGTAGCCAAATCACGGATAAACTTACGAGCGTATGAACGGTAACGATATATCCGATTCTTATTCTTATTCTTATCGTCCCATTTCTTCTTTGCTCTTTGTTGCGCTTCACTAACCATAATATCGACCTTCTAACATTAATATGGTATACTGTATATGCAAAAGGACAAGAGCTGCTACCTCTCGTCCCTTTGCGATCCGGAAAAACGAGTTTGCTGGCTAACCGCTATTTGCGATTAGCTTTTTTTATTATCGCATATGCAATTGCAAAGTTGATACTTGCAACTGATATTGCTACGAGAGCATTAACGATAATGGCATCCTCATATTTCCAGATATACTCTTTCATCCATTGAACTCGCCTCCATCCGGATAGAAAGGCTGTCGCCGGATCGCTGTAGTCGCTTCAGGAGTAGCTAATTCCTTTCCTGACTACATTTATATTATACCTTATTAACATATAAACAACAATAGAAAATCAAATCTTTTTGAGTATAAATTTAGCCGGCAAGCGTTGACCTGTCGGCTTTTTTGTTTAAGCTAAATTTTTTCCTAGCATTTCGGAAGTATAGACTTCATTGGTTCGTAGTACAGGAGTGCGGTCGTTCCGTTTTTCCCAGTAAGAAATGGAAAAGCGAGCAGCGGTATCCTTATTAGATGTCTTTGTATTCCAGTCAAAATGGATATCATGCAACATTGATATGCTTTTACCATTAATTTTTATATTTGGTGTCCCGCTTAAATTATCATTAAAGCTAATTACTACTTCCATAATATTAATTCTCCTTAATAATGTATATCCTCATTAGCAGAGTAAACAATCCATTTGCATCCCGCACATTCAAAAGCATATGGCTTTGAAACTTCCTGAGAAATCCCTAAATTTATTCCGTGCTTAGGCATTAACGATAGTCTTCTATCCTTATTCCAACAATGTGGACAAAATCTACGGTTATCGTCTTTCACACGAATAAAACCATCATCGTCTAGATAAACATCCTGAGAAGTAGAAACTTGCTCTTTTAAGTTATTGTACTTTTCCGAAAGTTCTAAATAATTATTGCTTAGATCAATTACCGATTCTTGTAACCTTACGATAGCATCATTCAAAGGTTTACTTTTAATATCTGTAGCTAGACTTTGGACTTCTTTTAATATTTTAATTGCATCACTTATCATCACTTTATTTCACCTCAATAACAATAATACAAAAGGCCAGCCTTAAAGACTAGCCTGAGGTAAAAGTAAAATGATCGTAGTTTAACGTCATTTCGGACAATAGCTAAGAGACAGATTCGAACTGTACTTTTGCCACACAAGACTGAGTAATGTGTGCCCACCGTGGATCTTAGCTAGCAATGTGACTCGTTAGCATTGCTATATACCATAATTATCAATGTACGGGTGAAGAAGGAGCTGCCAAATTTACCTCCTTTCTTCTGATAATCATGATATAAAAACTTAGTAGGGATTTGCACCCATACAGCCTTGCAGCCTAAGTATAATCAGGACCACGCAATCACCGCACCCGGTCGTAGTTTTCCGCCTACTCCTGTAACGGTACTGCTGTCCATTCATACGGTAATCCTCTAGCCGCTGAGTTAGATTACATACTCTTCTGCTGATTACAGCACGGTTGCTACGAGACTATCAGAGTAGCATGTAAATTTAATGATCTAAGGAGATCTGTAAGACGTACAAGCCAAATTAGTCGTTACCATAAAACTTGTAAATGATAGTCTCAATGTGGATGACAGTACTCAAACCCGTCAGTCAGTCAAACATCTGATCCACACTCAAGCTTTAACAAGAGATCCCGTGTGGTATTAAGCATAGAAATCTCTTTCCTTAAAGCCAGAATCCTAAATTTGAGTAGTTAAAGGCTTGCTCAGGCACAATTGGGGGTCACAAGGCTACATCGCTAACCTTCCGACAATATCATTTTCGCACTTAAAAACGGGCCTGAAGTTCAGTCATAGTTCACTGTTTGTTCACTCGTTGTTCACTTTTTTCGTCCTTGTATGCATGAAGGTCTTCTAGTAAGTCAGCATCCCCGAGCAAACTAGTATATCTTTCCAGCGTATCAGCAAACTCACTACAAGCAATTTTCAAGTAATGATAGTAGCGTGTTTTCTCATAACCAATCTGATTAGCTATTTCCCAATCTTTTTTATTTTCAATAAACTTAGCAATTAATATTCGCCTACTTCTAAGACTGCATGCGTTGAGTGCTTGAGCGATTGTCTCAACCAAGAGATGGTAATTAGCAACTTTAACCATTTGATTTTCCATTGAATTACCAGTGGCACTTGCTCTTGGCATTCCGTCAATTTGTGGGGATGTTAGCTTGATTCCTCCACCTGCTAAGCGACATAAGCGTGCATATTCGTCCTTAAAGAAATAGCGAACATTATCAGTAGTTCCATCAACATCTAATTCTTTCAAAAGCCCCACTTTTAGCACTCTCCCCGTTTTGATATAATATTTATGTTTGATAATTTGAAGGAGCGTGCCACAGTGGTGCGCTTTTTTATTTACAGCATGCTAATTATCCAGTGCCATAAAAAGATATTGGCTGAAATCAAGCCGCCTAGTATTATTCCGCAAATACAGGCACAGAATAAAAGGACAACTACACTGATTAATCCACCAAATGCTTCTTTAACTTTATTTGTCATTCTTTTCTTCACGTTTAACCTTATTATTCTCTCGCCGCCGGCGGTTTTTACTTTTACTTTTTGATTTGGTCATGCTTTTGAACCTCTCTCGGTATGATTACAGCTCTGGGATGATCGGCTGCGTATCGTTGCGCATCATGTAGTTCTTCAAAGACATGAATTAATTCGAGCTTACCATAGTCATCCAACTTCATATCTTTAACAACATAGACAATCCCATAATCAGCTTGTTTGTTAAATTCATCCCTGGCAATTGATTTAATTGCTGTTACCTGTGCCTCGTTAAATAGTATTCTGCTAGTAGCTTTTATCCCACTCCCTGATTCGGAATAAACTACATCGCCATTGTATCTAATCATTAGTCGTACCCCGCATATAAATAATTCTTGCATCCAAGTTTTCCAAATAAGTTTGCATTGACCTTAGCTGAGCATTTAGTAGTGTTAATTCCAATGGGGATGAAAGCTTAGGCCCATCTTTAACAATAAATTGAGCTAACCGGTCTATTTTGCCTAACAGATTCTTTCGCTCCTTTGATAATTGCTGAAGTACTTTTCGTTTACTTGTCATTGTATTTTCTCACCTGATTAGTTCGCCGTTCCTCAAAGTTTGCTTGTTTTATCGATAGGACAGTCCCTAAGATAAAACCAACAGTAAAAATTAAGACAGCACTGATAATTAATAGTTCCGTCATTTATTTCATCCCCATTTTCTGAACATACATTCTATAAAACAATCTACATTTCTTACCATTAAGACCTTTAACTTTTTGTAAAGCTCTCACACGTGGACGATGATGCAAACGGGTTGTCATTGCTTTACGACGGTAATACCGATACTGTTGTTCTCTCAATACAACTGTTGGGTGTTTTTTACGTTGCTTGCTCATTAATCTTCCTCCTCATTTAACGGACGCCCACATATAGGACAATAACAAATCACATGTCCCGAATAAGTTTCCTCGTCGAAATCAAACGACATCAAATAGCACATTTGACTGCCCTTCATACCAGTTAAACAATAAACCTGTGATCCATCTTCCCAGTCGTCATAAAAAGGCCATGCTAGGAGAGTGTCAGCCAACTCTTCATCACTATACCCAACTTTTTCTTTGAGAATTTTAAGTATTCTGTCACCGCCCAGATCTTCCAATTCTTCTTGTGTGGCCTCGTGACAGTACAAACAATTCTTTTGCGTCTCAGTTAGTTTCATTATTACCGCTCTTTTCCTCAATTTTTCTCAATTCCCAATAAAGTGAAGAATTAGCTAACCAGTGTTTTTTGCCACGATACTTTGTCCCTTTGTAGAAGGGTAGCTCAAATCTTCTTGCTTGGTCTTTCATTATTAAATGATTAATCCAATACACTTTTCTTCTCTCATCGCTCTTCATTAATTTTTGATACTCAACAAGGATTTTATGTAAAGTTCGTCGATTAATCTTCATGGCTTGCTTCCTCATTCATCAATAGCAACTAGTTTGGCCATATCATCATAATTAATCTTAAAACGCTCTAAGTGACCAAGATTAAATCGAGTAACAATAAGCTCGTCACCATAAAGGGATTGATTAATGATCTCCCTGGTAGTTTCTCGTACTGATAATTTAAGCCCGTTATGAAAAATTATTTGTGTCTGCATTAAGCAATCACCGGATACTTAATCTCGCCAAACGTTTCTTGTTCTAGTTGCTGAATGTACCGTTTAATATTATTCTTTGCTTCCACTTGCCATTGGTTGTTATCAGCCATGAATAATGCTGATTGCATCCCCTCACGCATTCGGAAGATAAATTTACTTGCTGGCTGGTCAACTTCCTGAAATGTCCGGAAAGGAATCAGTTTAACTGGATTCGGTACCTTAACTTCATCGACACTAGCAACACCAGAATTGATTTGAACACTTTGGCTTACACCATCATCGGTTTGTTGGTGAATACTTTCATCACGAAGGTTACTGACAACTTTCAAAATAATATTCCGGTCGTCATTTTCTTCAAAATGTGACTGCAGCATGATGATCATGCTTTCCTGGTCTAAGTAACTTTCTAAGTCAAGACTATCAACCACTGCCCGAACCTCAGCAAAACAAGGACGTTGACCACCCTTAGCTAAGTTTCCAATTACCTCAACCTTAGTCGGACTAATCACATGGATTTTTAGTGCATCGTTAATTGACGATCCTTCACTTTCCAACCACTCAATCAAGCTAGTTAATTGGTTCAACTGGAGGGGATGAGCAATGATCGGATCATTAAGTAAAGCTGCATCCCCATCATGATCAAGAAGATACTGCCGGCCGTTTAAGCCTGTAATGAGCTGATTGCCGTTAGCATCATTTACAAGTTGTTCAAATTGGGTTAATTCACCATTAATCTTTGTTTCCATGAGTTAGTTCTCCTCTTCGTTTCGTTTTATGATTTGTTTAATTAATTTTATGCAGTCATTCAGGACGGTCTGCTGACTAAAGGGAGGCTGTCCGGCATGAGCAGTATCAAAGCCAATGAAACAACCGTTTGGCAGATCAGCTAATTTACCATATTCAGGTGTCCATGTTATGCCCCCATATACAGACAAGCATGATTCTGTTTCTGATAAATGGTTGTAATAGTAGTCACTTGGCAATAATTCAACGTATCCACAATAGTAATCTTGAAGTGGTGAGAATGAAGTAGGTATTCCAGCAAATTGACGCATTTCACGAATAATTACTCGTCGACCTTTGTATTCTCCCTCAAAAACTGTTTTATTAATGTTTGGCTCTTGCATCAGTTAGTTCTCCTGCTTTTGCAAATCAATGACCTTACGTTTCTCTTCTTTTTCGACTTCTTCAACTGGTTCGCCAGTATCCGTCTTAGCCTTACCATCATCTGGATCGATGTAAGTTTGACCCGGCGCACCTGACTTCAACTCGTTAACGTGAACCTTGCCGCTAATATCACGACCTAAAAGCATCGTGGTTGGTACTCCTACTTCCGGAGCAAGGGTGGTTTTAACTTCAACCGTGACATCTGAGGCATCACGCTTTTCATTAGGGGCTAACGTGATATTAAGTTGCACCTTCCGCTTTTTAGTTGGGTCCGTGTTAGGATCAAGGATATTATCTGCTACTTGTTGTAATGCCCGGTTAAGTTTAACTTGCACACCACCGTCGGCTATTTCCGATATATCAAAATTAATTGCTTTCTTCTTACTCATAACTCTTCTCCTCCACATCAATAAACATTTGACCATCTTCACAGTAATAATTAAGTTTCCAGCCATTGCGTCTCATCAAATGAATTAACTTCTCAGCAATTTTTCGCCCGTCAATGCCAAGATTAAACAAATGATAAAGTTCAGGTTCCATCACAAAGTCATCACATCCTAGAGCTTCCATATCAATTGGCAAATAAAGTCGATTGTAATGACCTTTATCGTGTAACTGATGAGCTAGATTAACTTGCATGATGTCGAATAGCTGATCTTCTAACATCTTTTGATCTCCATGACGCCGTTTAGCAACATATTCGTGTCGTAAGTAATTCTTTAATTCCATGGTTCTATTCTCCTAACTTGTAAACAGGGATCTTTGGCTTCATACTAGCGACAACAACCGACTTACCGTGATATACATCATCGTCATGTTGGACTGCAGATAAGCTATCCAATCCCTGTTTTTTATAGCGATTAAGGATTTTACGTAGATATGCGAAAGATGGTCGATCAGCACTATCAGACATCGAATCAATTGCAAATGCTACAACATCCCTACCAAGTTCGTTCACGAATGTTTTGAATTCGATTTTTGATTTTGGGGATACGAGCTTTTTATAATATGAATTAAGAGTAGTACTAGTAGTAGTATTTAAATTATCTTTACTCTTACTTAACCTATCCTTACCTAACCTAACCTGTGGATCCATTTCGGTTCCATTCTGGTTCCAATTTGGTTCCATGGCGTTAATTCCTTGTCCCCGTTGAGATTGAGGATTTTCTTCAAAAAAATTGCTATTCTTTTTGGAACCATTTTGGATACATTCTGGTTCCATCTTGTCTCCACTCTGGATCCGTTTTGGTTCCATTTCGGTTCCAACTTGGTTCCGTTCTGGTTCCAAGTTGGGTACAAATTGGTACCGTTTATTCTTATCAAGACCAATTAATTTTCGATCATCTGTGTAGATTGTTGGAGTATATCGATCAGGTTTGACATAATTTGAAACTCGCCAATCCTTAATAACAACCACACCATCCTCAAAGACAATCAAGTAATCTTTTTCAACTAATGCTTTAAGATCGTCCTCACTAGCGCCAATCATTCGCTTAATTGACTTAGGATTACCCACAAATCCATCATCATCGGCATTCATTCCCAAATGGAAATAAAGTGACTGAGCTGTCATCCCCATGTCTAGGAATTTATCTGTCTCTGTTACCTTTTGACTAAACATTCTGCGCTGTGCCATTGTGTAACCCCCTAGTTATAAATCTGCTTAACTAATTCATCAAAGTCTTGAGATTCGCTTAGCCGCTTAAGGTGGTAAGCAATATCTTCTGCTAACTTCAGATGATGGCTGTACGTCTCAGCATGCTTAAATTGATCACATAAATTGCAAACAAAAATAGCTTGACCAATCACATCATTCGCAAGTTTTTCAACTTCTGCTGCAGTATCCTTTTCTGACATATGTTATAATCTCCTTGTAGATTTCTTATCCAGTTATTGGATTATTTAGCATCGGTGTCGTCAGCGCCGGTGCTTTTTTCGTTTGACCACCACTTTTGGGGCGTATCAGCTAAACAAGCCCACAAGAGAATTAAAGCTGAAAATAAAGCAAACGGAACATTCGCATTAAACAGACTAATCATCATTGCAATTGTGCTTGCTACTGCAATTAAAGTAATCATTTAACTTTCTCCTTTCGTGCTACTTTGCCAAACTTAACTAAGTTCTCAAAGTAACGAACCTGCGTCCATACATAATCATCGGTAGGTTGCCCACCACTAAGGAAGTGCCAGCCAAGGCGATAAAGAATATCATCAATCGCTTCAAGAGGAAAATCGTATTCCTCCATTAATTCGCGAAGACGCTTGGTACCATCTTTCATCTGAACACCCGCTTTCTGTTATGCTTTCCGCGATACTTCTGCTTAAACACTGGTTCATGGTGGATGCCAATGCTGTAAATAGCAGCAAAGGCAAAACACCCGAGAATTACTAAATACGGCCACACATTATTCATCTCCTATAGATGGACGATCTTTTCGTCCTTAACTTCATGCTCTCGCTTGGCTTGTTCGAGAGCATCCTCAATTGATTCTTGACTATCAGTCCACTTACTAATGAACCGATCTAATTCCCACTTAGGATACTTTCTTGCACCTAAATCTAAAGAATTGATGAAGCCATACTTACGCAGATCAGCTAATGTACTATTGTTGATTCGTAAATACTTAGCAGCTTCTCGCTCCATGAGCATGGGTGAACCAATTTCTTCTCTGGTTCTCATAGTTTCTCTTGTTTTCATAATTGTTCCACTCCTTTTCTGCTATACTTGACTCATCCCCAACGAAAGGTGGTGACATACATGAATGATGGCTTAGATGATTTAATCAACCATATTGATAAAATGCAAAAAAATGCAGAACGGCTTAACGGTAAAAATGAATTCACAAATGATGAACTTTTTAGCCGCCCCTTCATGCTTCAGCATACGTATAACACTTACTCCTCGCTTGACGAATTTCTCAATGCAAGTAAGTTTGCCGACATACCATTTGAAGAAATTCCTGATGATGAATGGGATGAGTGGGTTGCTAATAAAACTGATTTCCAATCATGGAAAGAAATGCAAACAACTGCTCACAAAAAATTAATCGCAAAAAAGCTAGGATTCTAATTTATCTTTAAGGTCAATCATCTCTTTAACCAGTTGATTGGCCTTTTCTAGTTCAGCATTAACAGTTCGTAATTGGACTGTAAGGTACCAAAGTGCTTTTTCTTTTCCATTCACTTTCATCCCTCCTCCATACCAGCGTAAGCAGCGAACTTCTTCCGCCACTCATCTGCTTTTGGACCATGTTGGTTTCCATTTACTACTGTATTAACGTACATTGCTGATAATCCGAATTTTTCAGCAATTGCTCGTTGACTTGTAGGCTGTAACCCTGCGCTCTTGTTACGAATAAATTGGATTGCTAATTTTTCCTTATAAGTTAGTCCTGGCATCTTTTCACCACACTTTCTTTTAATAACATTGACTTTTTTTAGTCTTTGTTTTAACATTTGAGTATAAAAATAAGCTTATTAGATAAGCTACTTCAAATTAGAACATCGGCTAAAACCTTATATATTACAGTAAGTATCATATCTCACCAATCAACTTACAGTGTAAGTATATTAGTCTTTGTTTTAATTGTCAATAAATTTTTAAACTTTATTTTAATAGGAAGGGAAGAATTTGTTATGACTCCATTTGACAGACTAAAAAAATTGGCCGATAAACAAGGACTATCTATAAATGATGTTGAAGAAAAAGTCGGTCTTGGAAAAAACACTCTTTATTCTTGGAAAAAGAAAATTCCGTCGGGTGCTAATCTTACTAAAATTGCTGACTTCTTCAATGTCTCAACTGACTACCTCTTAGGGCGAGATACGAAAGAAACAAAAACAGCCGACCTTGCAGACGAAGATACTGTCTTCACCTACGAAGGTCGGCAAATTCCACCAGAAGATCTGGAATATATGAAACGGCTATTGCGTGGTGGTAAGTAATGTTGTATCAACAAGCTGAAGAAGTTTGCGATTATCTATTAGAAAAAGCTAGAGAATATAAAATTGACGTTGTATGGGATCACTTTTCTCCCTATACTCCACCTGGTAGTAGTTACAAATATCGGCGTGTAGTAATGAATCTTGATTGGCATAGACCTGAAGAAATTATATTCCAATTTGCTCATGAACTAGCTCATGTCATTCATGGAGATGTTGGGGATGTGGTGTTCTACCATGCCAGTTTTACTGGTAAAGAATCAGTAGAGTATAAGGCAAATGTCGGTGCTATCAAACTTCTAGTTCCATTCTACTGCCAGGATACGGATATTCAATGTGCTAATAGTGCAAACTTTATGCAAGCTTTTCATGTCCCTCGCTATCTTTCTGATGTAGTAAGGGACAAAATTTGGGAATATTATGTGAAATAATGAATTTATGACCAAATACTGATGTCATTAAAAGCTGAATATTAGGGAGATTTATTTATGAAGTTCAAAAACATAATCGCACTTAGCTTACTAGGAATTTGTGGAGGAACGGTTACTACTTCACTAGCAAATAATAATTATGTATATGCTGCAAAGGATAAGTACAAAAGTATAAATAAAGAAATTTCTGATACTTTAGCTCAAAGTAAAGGCTGGGCAAATGGAACTCTTGATGAAAATGGAAGTTCTACGGATAGCGGATCTGCAAATGATGAATTTGATTGGGCAAACTATGTCACAAAAATTAAATATACAGGCAAAAATAAATTAAATATTTATGTAACTAATGATTTCAGCAGTCTTAGTAGTGAAGATAAGAAAGATAGCATTATGAAAGCAGAAAATAGTGCTGCCACTATCCTTCTTGATCATAAAAAAATAAAAGAAAATGATACCATTAAGGGACTAAACGTCAAAGTAATTAATAATAATCAAACTATTGGTAAATCGCTTGGTCATCATTCTTATAGTTTCAATTAGGAGTAAGTAAAACGAAAAAAATAAAGTTCTACATTTATGATATTTTCATGGCGTTACTTGCTATCATTTCAATTGTCCTAATTGTTTTAGATTACGCCCATGAAATTAATATCGTTTCACCACCTTATAGTATTATTGATAATTCAATTTTAATTGTTTTTGCGATTGATTACTTTGTAAGACTATTTTATGCAAAAGATAAGAAAAGATTCTTCAAAGAAAATATCTTTGATTTACTCTCTATCATCCCCGTTAATAACTTTTTCTATGTCTTCCGAATGGCTAGAATTGGACGAGCATTCCGCCTATTAAAACTTTTAAGAATTTTTCGATTAGTTGGATTAACTGGAAGACTACATAAGTTTTTAAAGACTAACGGACTTATTTATTATCTCTATATCAGTTTAACCGTTATCCTTATTGCTTCCTCACTATATTGCATTTCTGAAAAAGTATCATTCAGCACTGCATTATGGTGGTCAATCACTACGGCCACGACTGTTGGATATGGGGATGTCTCCCCTACTACGGGATTAGGAAAAGCTGCAGCAGTTTTATTAATGTTCCTAGGAATTGGTTTTATTGGAATGCTAACAAGTAGTCTTACTAATTTCTTTGATACTTCAACAGATAATGATCTGGAAAAAGAATTAGCCGAACTGAAACAGCAAAATAAAGAACTTGAAGATCATCTAAGTAGATTAGAAAAACTTGTAAAAGAGAATAAGTAAATATGTACGTCCAATAAACTGATTGACGTTAAAAGCTGAAATCGGAGGAGTTTATTTATGAATAAAGGTTTGAAGATTATGTTGGCAGTGGGCCTTGCTGGGGTTTCCCTCGCTACCACGACAGTTGTTGTCAATACGAATAGTGGCAATATTACAGTAGTTCAAGCGTCAAAACGTTCTAGAATTAACAAAGCAGTGTCTATCATGCAAGAAGAATATGATGACTCTGCAGATGTTTACTACGATAAAGAAAATGACGTTATTGCTATTAAGCCTACTGATGAAGAGTTCGAAGATGAAATGATCGCTGTTCTTGACGGTGATGAGTCTGAACACGATTGGAACAAGCTTACCAAATCAATCGATGATTTATCAGAAACAATTTATGATGATTGCCATATTAAGACACCTATTGCAATTGTTAATCCTGAAAACACAGATAAAGTTTTATACATGTCTTACGATGGCGAATCACTCTATGATGTAATGCACGATGACAACAACTAAATAAAAAACATCCCCTGCTGTGACAAGGGATGAAAGTATTGTAATTACAAGTTACTTTTCTAGTATAGTCTTTGCAAATCTTAAAGCATGTTTATCTAGCTGTAACCAATGTATATACTCACCATCAGATACATCTATTAAGGCTTTTCCAGTCATCAGTGCCTTTAGCTCATCAATGCCTATATTACTATCAGTTGGAAATTCTGAATAAAAAGATTCCAATTCAGTAATATTATCAATATCTTTTTTATCATTAACAATAATAATATTTTTATTCAAAGGAGTCACCTCAATGGTTAACAGAAAAATAAGAAGATCACAAAGCGAATATTATGATGCTTTTATTGAACAGCTTAAATTCTTAAATTATGCAGCAAAGCTATACGATAGTGGAGAGAGAACAGCTATAAAAATGGCTACTCCACAATTACGAACTTTATTCTATCAACAAAGCTATGGTGATATATTAATAAACCTTATTCCGGAAGTTAATAAAGATCAATTTTTGTCTACTTGTCAATTTGGTGAAAAGCCAATTATATATGGAGGAAGTGTTACTAATGCATTTGTTGCTGGCAAATATGTTTACCTTCCATCATGCTATGAAAAAAATTTAGAAATTGGTCACTATATTAGTTTTGAACATTGGTGGAACGGAAGAATTTTAATTGCCTCAGATACCTCATTCACCAGAAAAGAACTTGTTAGATTCATTGTAAATAAAGACGGCGGAGCTCACATTGACCCTGAGCTAAATGAAAAATACTATAACCTAAAGAATGATATATATTCTTTACAAGCAACTAAAATGCCAAACATGCCAGGGATTCCCTTCAAGGAGTTACATCTAGCACTCCTAAGGCAAGTAGTTCATGAAACTTTAATGTCATTTAAGAAAATGAATTTTATCAAGGATTACGATCCTGGAAAAAATTGTTTTAATATGAAGAACAATATTTTTCCTTTACATGTTACTCAAATGACAATCAATGAAGGCAAAAGTGCTACACCTACAATATACTATTAAATTTTAAACATTAAAACCCCAATGATCCAACTTTGGGGGTATACACTTTCTGGTA
>NZ_QORN01000018.1:0-56217 GCF_014830205.1 Limosilactobacillus walteri | reverse complement strand
AGATGTGTATAATAGGCAGGGATAGGACGTTGCCACGCGTTATTCCGGCATAGCTCAGTTGGTAGAGCACCTGACTGTTAATCAGGTTGTCGTCAGTTCGAGTCTGACTGCCGGAGTTGCTAAAGATGTTGACTACCTTCCTTTCGGTTAGTTAACATCTTTTATTTTATGCCAACTTAGCTCAGTCGGTAGAGCATCTCCCTCGTAAAGAGAAGGTCGGAGGTTCGATTCCTCTAGTTGGCATTATTAAGTCTTATAGAATTTAGCAAGTCTTGGCGTATCGGCTTTTTATAAAGATATACCGAGACTTGTTTTTATTTAATTAATTCCAATGCTCTTATAAGTACATGAATTATATCGGTTGAGTGGATAATACGAATAATAAATGCAAAAAATATAAAATAGGTATTTGCAATAACATGTTGGCATGCTATAATATCATATGTTGATAAGTTATTCCGGCATAGCTCAGTTGGTAGAGCACCTGACTGTTAATCAGGTTGTCGTCAGTTCGAGTCTGACTGCCGGAGTTCTAGGAAAAAAGACTGGTATTTCGCCAGTCTTTTTTTGTTTGCTTAAGTCAATAAGTGATCCGCTTAATTATTACTATAAGAGTTTTAAGATCCTAAGTTATATTTGATTAGTCTATAGTGTAATTACTCTGTTATTAGCCTAAAATAAACGATAATTTTATCAAAAAAATTGTAGAAATTATAAAATAATAATATACTGAAACTGTAGTTAGTTAGTATATGGCTTAGGAGAATGGAGGCTTAGCGATGCAATTTAGTAAGGCAATTTTATTAGCAACGAGCATTCTCGCTATAGGTATATGTTCCAGTGGATGTAGCAATAATTCTAATACAAGTAGTAGTAAAAGTAGTAGTTCGCAAGCATCGTCAGTAAAGAAAGAGGAGGCACAAATTGTAGGTTCCTACCGTGATGATGCTGATGGCGCAGCTATAACGTTAAATTCAGATGGAACGGGAACTTATGTGATGGCAAATCCAACCAAAGCAGATATTCACGATCAATTGACATGGAAAAAGGAGAAAAATAATTACATCATTAACTTAAATGATAGTAATTATGATACGCCAATCGATGCCCGATTAAATGAGGATAATTTAAGTTTAGTTGGCAATGATGAATGGCCTAACCAGTCATTCCGCCGTGTCCATGGAGATTTTAATATTGATGAATTCTTAAATGAACAGCATTCTAAGAACAGTAATTCATCAAAAAATGCAGAATCAAAAGAATCATCGTCACATGCACGAGCAGCCCTTAAGAAGTGGGCAAAGGATCATCATAAGGATAGTAAGAAGATCGACTCATTAAAGGCTACGACCGACTTATCTGAGCCTGATGAGGGATGGGCTTTTGTCGATGATAATGGAACTGAATATGCAATCGTTCGAAATGGGAAGGTATACCCTCGTCCTGTAATTGATAATGATACTTCTTCAAATTAATTTCTAATAGGTCAAAGTTAATTAAATAAAGGATAATAGCTCGTACATCCGCTTTACTTCTCATCAAAAACTTATTTTTCAATTGACGGTTTTTTGAAACACGTTTATAATGGTACTATTCTGAATTTTATTGTTAAAGTTTTTTAATGTTTGGAATGAGTATCCAATTAACGGATTGTTAATTGAAAAGTGAAATTATTTGGAGGAATTGTATGAGTAAACAGAAAGATTTGGATACCTCCTTCTTTGGGCAACCCCGTGGACTGTCCACCCTGTTCTTCACTGAAATGTGGGAACGGTTTAGTTACTACGGAATGCGGGCTATCCTTTTATTCTATATGTATTATGCTGTTACCAAGGGTGGTTTGGGAATGGACCAAGCTACCGCAGCATCAATTATGTCTATCTATGGTTCATTAGTTTATTTGGCTAGTGTTGTCGGTGGATGGTTATCAGACCGTGTTTGGGGATCGCGGCGAACGGTCTTTATCGGTGGTGTCCTAATTATGTTTGGACATATTGCATTATCATTACCATTCGGTGTGTCCGCCCTTTATGTATCAATTGCTTTAATTGTTATTGGTACTGGTTTATTGAAGCCAAACGTTTCTGAAATGGTCGGGGGATTATATAGTCCAGAAGATCGTCGGCGAGACTCCGGTTTTAGTATGTTTGTCTTTGGTATTAACTTAGGGGCCGCGGTTGCGCCATGGGCTGTTCCGTGGGCTGCTAACGGCTTTGGGTTGAACCTCTTCCATGGTGAGATGAACTTCCACGCAGGGTTCTCACTAGCCGCTATCGGAATGTTCTTCGGTTTAGTTCAATATGTTGTTGATGGACGGAAGTACCTTTCCAAAGATAGTTTATATGCGGATGACCCAATCGACAAAGAAAGTCTTCGTCCAGTTATTATTTGGACAACAGTGGGGGTAGTTGCATTAGTTGTCATCCTCGGCTTATTAGCTGCAATGGGGCAATTAAACATTACCAACATCATTACATTAATTACAATCGTTGCGATTGCACTACCAATTTACTACTTTGTAATGATGCTAAATTCCAAGAAGGTTACAAAAGAAGAAAAGTCCCGCGTTGTTGCATATATTCCGCTATTCATCGCGGCGGCAATTTTCTGGGCAATTGAAGAGTCTGGTTCTGTTGTGTTAGCCTTGTTCGCTGAACAACGAACAGTATTGCACATTGGTGGCTGGCATTTTGCAGCCGCTAACTTCCAGACACTTAATCCATTATTTATTATGATCTTAACGCCATTCTTCGTAACGCTTTGGGATCACTGGAAGAAGCAGCCAAGTGCACCTGGTAAATTTGCTGCTGGGTTAGTAATTGCTGGACTATCGTACGTATGGATGGCATTACCAGCAATGATTCATGGTACTACTGCTGGACGGGTTAGCCCATTCTGGCTAGTTGGTTCATGGTTTATCGTTGAAATTGCTGAAATGTTGATTTCACCAATTGGGTTATCTGTCACAACAAAATTAGCACCAAGAGCCTTTAAATCACAAATGATGAGTATGTGGTTCTTGGCTGATGCTGCTGGACAAGCGGTTAACGCACAAGTTGTTAAATACTACTCTTCTGCTACCGAAGTTCCTTACTTCTTAATTATCGGGGCTGTAAGTATCGTCTTCGGATTGATTCTTTGCTTGTTTGTTAAGAAGATTCATGCTTTAATGGATGGGGTAGAGTAAATTTAAAAAGAGAGGCTGGGATTGACTCAGTCTCTTTTTTTGATGAAATGAGGCATTAAATGAAGATTGCGATAAGTAGCGATTTACACTTAGATTTAAATCATGCAAATGTAGTAGATGTTATTACCCAGCAAGCACATTATTTAACTACTGAGAAAATTAACTACTATTTTTTCTTAGGTGATATGTTTAACGACTTTGCTAAAACTCAGGAATATTTCAAGCAGCTTCAACAGCAGCTCTCTGTTACGCAAGTGTATTATTTAGCTGGCAACCATGACATGTTGAAAAATATTACTTATGACCAGCTTGAAGGAATGCGTGATTCCTGTTACTTGCATAATCAGTTTATTGACCTTCCGGAAACAAATTGGCGCATTATTGGTAATAATGGTTGGTATGATTATTCTTTTTCGCAATACGAAGCATCACCGGATGAAGTTGCAAGGTGGAAAAAAGCATACTGGATTGACCGTAATATTCCTCAGCCAATGAGTGACCAAGAGCGGATGGCACTAGTTTTAAAACAAGTACGCCAACAGTTGCTTGATGCGCAGATAAGTGGTAAAAGGGTTATATTTATGACTCATTTTGCCCCGGCAGCGACGACCCTTCCTCAGGGAGTCGCAGTTGAAGGGCGACGGCAACGAATGTGGGAAATGACAATGGCAATGATGGGGAGCCAAAACTTAGGTGATTTGTTAGCCGAATTTCCAATGGTCCGGCAGGTGTTTTATGGTCATTTACATTATGCACCAGCGTTAATTACCATTAATGGGGTGGATTATCTTAATAGTGCAGTAGGCGTGCAGCGAAAAGGACGGCAGATGTGGCACGGCGAAACCCTATTAGATCAATGGATTAACCGTTTGTGTATTAAATCAGTATAACTTTTTTCAAAAAAATAGAAAAAAAGACTTGCAATGAAGATGGAAATTAGGTATTATAATAAACGTTGATTGATACGAAATATTTAATCAAGCAACTTCTTGGAGGAGTAGCGAAGTCTGGTTAAACGCGACGGTCTGTAAAACCGTTCCTTCGGGTTCGGCGGTTCGAATCCACCCTCCTCCACTTTTATTATTGGGCTATAGCCAAGCGGTAAGGCAACGGTTTTTGGTACCGTCATGCGCTGGTTCGAATCCAGCTAGCCCAACTGTCTTAAAACTGTGACATGTATGTGTCACAGTTTTTTTGTTACATTTTATTTTTAAGGACTGAGGTTTAATGCCAAAACAGGGACACTTTGCTAAATCATCGCGAATAAAACAATTAAATAATTTTAAGGTGAAAAAACATGGGGAAGTAAGAACAATTGACAGGGATCAATTAACGGATTTTCTGGTTGTTCGTTATGCCCTAACATTAAAAAAGCGGCTTGACCCACGTCATCGAGAAACAATTCAACGGATGCTAATTGAGATTTGTGAGCAATTGCCAGTAGCTGGTGGTAATTTACAACAAATTATCCCACCATTGTTAACACGGTTAAATGCCCGCGTTCCTTGGCAATTCTATTCACAAGTATTAGCGAATTGGGATGCCTTGCAACATTTCTTGCAGAAAGAATTACCAGCGGTACCGCTTCGGCAGCAATTACGAATTACCGCTACTATTTCGCAACTTGCACTAGCAGAACTAGTTATTCAATTATTAGCAAAGAAGGCCGTGGCGATAACCCTGATTAACCAGCCGCAAATAGGTCAACAACAGAAATCGCAAATGCTTTCGATGATGGTTGCATCTATCTTTCCCCACCAAGTGATTGACTGGGAAAAGGTGCGTGCCTTACTGCAGCCATTCCCGTTTGAAATCGACCAGTCCTTAGATGAAGGGACGCAGCAATGGCTAAAAAATTTGAGTCTTCAATAATGACATTGACTTTTGTTTATTCTGCTTGGTAAAATTAAACCGATATTTGAATAAAATCATTTTATGGAGCTGTGGTGGAGTTGGTCACTATAGCTCTTTTATTTTGTCTAAGAAGGAGGACCTATTATTGCAATGAAAGAGAAAAGCTTTTCAAAAATTTATTTTGCAATCGGCTCAGTAGCTTTATTAACATTTATTGGCGTGCTTAACGAAACATCAATGAACGTAACTTATCCTGAGTTATCAGCACAATTTGGCGTATCGTTAGACGTCATTCAGTGGATTACGACTGGTTACTTATTAATGGTTACGATTACGATGGGGACAACCGCCTACCTCTTGCGCCAATATGCTGCCCGATGGTTACACTTATTTGCAGTAACTTTTTTTATCATTGGTGACTTAATGTGTGCTTTGACGGGAAATTTCCCTCTCCTATTAACAGGACGGTTAATTCAAGCAATAGCAACTGGGTTAGCAACGCCGATTATGTTTCATTTAATTTTTACTGAGATTCCGCGTGAACGAATTGGGATGATGACTGGGCTTGCAGCAATGGTGATTTCATTTGCTCCGGCGTTAGGACCAACATATGGTGGAATTGTTTCGGAAATGATGTCTTGGCGGATGATTTTCTGGATTCTTCTACCAGTGGTCTTAATTAGTCTTGTTTGTGGGCAATTATTTATTCGTAATCAGCCTTTGGGAAATAGTAAGGCATTTAGCTATGCCAGTTTAGTTACCCTTGCCCTTGCCTTGATTAGCACGATTAGCGCGGTATCAACAGTTGGAAAACATGGATTTAGCTGCCAATTTTGGCTATTACTATTAATTGCAATTATTTTCTTTGGCATTTTTATTTATGTTAATAATCATGGTAAATCCTCGTTATTTGACTTGCTTGTTTTTAAAGTTGTGCCGCTCCGGTTATCAACGGTAACTTATTTTAATTTACAATTTATAAATATTGGAATTTCGTTAGTTATCCCAATCTACCTTCAATATGTGTTACATTCTTCAGCTATTGTTGCCGGGTTAGTTTTATTGCCTGGCTCGCTGATTGGGGCATTTATTTCGCCAATTGCGGGGAATTTAGCTGATCGCTTGGGATTTGTGGTACCAGTAGTTACTGGGGGATGCTTGCTTGTAATTGGGACGGTTAGTTTTAGTGTTTTTCAGCAGCATCTTACGCCTATACTTATTATGATTTTCTTTATTGTGTTACGGATTGGTTTTAATTTTGCTTTTTCTAACACGATTTCCAATGCTTCGATGCTGGTTCAACCGCAAAATGCCCCAGACGTCAATTCAATTTTTAACATGGTTCAGCAGTTTGCCGGGTCATTAGGGACTAGTTTGTTGGCTTCTGCAATTGCGTTATTCCAAGCTGGTAACACGGGTTCATTAGCTGAACGGACTTATGCTGGTGGCCGCTTTGACTTTATTTTGCTGGGTATCCTGGCAATCGTTACTTTACTTGCAATGATTACTAACTACCGTCTCCAAAAGACGCACGCAATTATTTCAAAATAGGTGGTTGAATTAGGGAAGCAAGAATGTAATAATGTGGCATGATTAATGCTATTTTCATGATTTTAAAGAAAGCGACTAAAAAAGATGATACATTCTATCGTTCACTTTATGGTGAACAATCAAGTTTTCACGCTCTTTATTTGCCTGGCACTCGGCTTTTTAATTGGTAATTATAAGATTGCGGGAAAATTTAATATTGGAGCAACCGTTGGGACGTTAATCGTTACCCTTATTGTGGGACAAGTCGGGGCGTTCCCACGGAATGAAATGCTTGGGACAATCTTTTTCGGAGCATTTATGTTCTCAGTTGGCTACCGGATTGGCCCCCAGTTGCTGGTTAGTCTAAAGCTCTTTGGCGTGCGGATTTTAATTGCCAGCATTTTCTGGATGTTGATTGCCTTTTTTGTTGGTTGGAGTCTGTTTGCGGCTTTCAAAATTGGCCCGGGAATTGCTGCGGGGGTTATCTCTGGGGCGCTAACGCAGTCTGCCACAGTTGCTAGTTCCTTACAAACGATTGGCTCTTTGCCGGTGAGTCAGAGTGTTAAAGCAACTTACGAAGCACAGTTGCCAGTTGCATATGCCCTGACATATGTATTCGGTACGCTAGGGGTAATTATCTTTTTGAGAGATATTGCTCCTAAGATTTTAGGCATCTCGATTGCAGAACGGGGACCGCAAATGGCTGAACATTATCATTTTCATGCCAAAAATCCTAACCCGACTTGGCGCCGGACATATCGTCTTGCTAGTGATTCATCGCTTGTTGGCAAAAATTTAGAAGAATTTAATCGGCGATCGAATTACCGCATTATTGCACTAGCAGCGTTTCATGATGGGAAGATGACCGACCACCTAGAGTATCGTTTGCAAACTGGCGATCTATTAACTGTGATTGGTTATGCAGTTCATTTTGATCGTTTGATGCGTATTCCAGGGCTAACAGAAGTCTTGACGCCGACCAATGCCCCTCGTGAACGGGAATTTGTATTAGGCAAACAATTTAAGCCAAGTGAATTAGCAATTTTGCGGCAACACGGGGTCTTTATTAATATTCAGGACCCGATCAGCGGAAATCAACAACTGATAAACCAACTACGCCCAGGAGACGTAATTTCATTAACGGGGAATACATCACGGACAAAGGCAGTCTTAAAAAAAATCGGCCGGTGGAAAGCAGCAGATTCTGCAATGAATTATTCCTTGTTTTCATTGGGAATTGGTTGTGCTTCCCTTTTAGGGATTATCGGGATAAAATTAAACAGTATTCCATTACAGCTTGGTAACGGAACGGCCGCATTGATTATGGGGTTGATTTTAAGTTCATGGATTGAACGGCATCGTGACCGCAAGTCAATTCCAGAGACTGTAACGGGGTTCCTACAAAGTTTTGGTTTAACAATCTTTGTTGGGACGGTTGGTCTACAGTCAGCACAAGCTTTTACTAGTGCTATCAAATCATTAGGGATTGGGGTGCTGGTCATCGGGGTGCTTATTTCAATCATGCCCCATTTATTAACCTTATTATTTGGCCGTTATGTCCTAAAAATGGAACCCCTAGCATTAATCGGGGCACTGACTGGTTCAGGGACGATTGCGGCGGCAATGAGCGAGATTTCTCAAAAGGCGGGCCCAGAAGGGGGAGCTTATTATGCTGCGGCTTTCACGCCGGCCTTTGTAGTGGGGAATATTGGAATTACACTTTTAGGACCAATTTTTGTGGCACTGTTATCATAAGAATAATCGCTAAGAAAGGGCGTGCAAAATTAAAAATGCAACAGTTTTTTACAATTTTAGGTGGAATGGGTACGTTGGCAACGGAGAGTTATGTACGTCTATTAGATAAGAGGACACCGATTCACCGTGATCAGGATTATTTGAACTATTTAGTTGTTAATCACGCGACTGTTCCAGATCGGACAGCGTGGATTTTAGACCATCGTCAGCCTGATCCTAATGAAGCGCTAATCGAAGATATTAAACAACAAAGCTTATTAAATCCTGCATTTTTTGTGCTAATTTGTAATACGGCACACTATTCTTTTGATAAGCTTCAAGCAGCAACAGAGATTCCAATCTTAAATATGTTGCAAGAGACAGTTAACGAGATTAAAAATATTAAGCCGGAAGCTAAACGAGTTGGCCTTTTGGCAACAAAGGGAACCCTGGCTGCCAATTTATATGACCCCTACATTACTGGTGCTGGTTATGAAGAGGTTAAACCGACGCCAGAGATTGAGGAAATGACCGAGGACTTGATCTACCATGATATTAAAGAAGCCGGACATTCTGATGGTAAAAAATATCATGAACTTGTCCGCAAGATGGTTGAAGAACAAGGGTGTGATGTTGTAATTCTTGGTTGTACTGAATTATCATTTGCTGAAGAAATGGATCCAGAGACTAAGTATCCTGTTGCTGATTCTCAATCAATTATTGTTGACCGCTCGCTTGAACGGGCATTAAAATTGCGGCAAAATTAATAAAAACGTGATGCACTGCAAATCCTTGTGGTGGATCACGTTTTTTATTAGTTTTCAAAAATTGGTCTAGATGAGTAGAATGGTGTAAAATATAATGGTGCGCAACGTTTAATAAACAGTGGCGTAAGGAGGAGAGAATAAATGAGTTCACCTGTCTATATTCAAATTCATAATCAATTGCGAAAAAATATTGAAGATGGCAAGTGGAAAGTTGGTGAGAAGATTCCTGCTGAACGTGAACTAGCTAATGAATTTAGTGTTAGTCGAATGACTCTGCGTCAAGCAATTCAAGCCCTAGTCGATGAGGGAATTCTCGAACGCCGGGTTGGCTCGGGAACCTTTGTCGCTAATCGTAAGGTTCAGGAAAAAATGTCAGGAGTAACGAGCTTCACGGAGCTAATGCAGGCAACGGGTAAAAAAGCTGCCAGTAAAACTATTTCTTACCATCTAACTATTCCATCACAAACGGAAGTAGAAAAATTAAAATTAGCTCCTGGTGAACAAGTTTTACGGATGGAGCGGGTTCGCTATGGAAATGAGGTGCCGATTTGCTATGAAATTGCTACGGTTCCCGCGATCCTTGTTCAAAAATTTAGTAAAGAAGAAGTAACTACTTCTTTTTATCGGACGCTGGAAGAAAAGGCTAACCTATACCCCGGTCATGCAACACAACATATTTCTGCTACTAAGGCTACGGAAAAGATTGCCAATTACTTACAGATTAAGCGGGGAGACGCTCTATTACGGATGACCCAGTTATCTTACCTACAAGATGGTCGGCCATTTGAATATGTCCACACCCAATATGTTGGTTCACGGTTTGAATTCGTTTTTGAAAAGTAAACTTTAAAATATTAAGATAAATCCGTGTTACAATACGACTAACTATATTACTTAATTGAGAGGAATTATACTAATGAAATTTGATTATCCGGATGATAGCTTTACCCTTCATACTGATGCGTATGAATTGAGTATGATGCAGACATATTGGAAAAAGGGATTAGGAAACCGTCGTGCGGTATTTGAAGCTTTCTTTCGCAAAATGCCATTTCAAAATGGGTATGCTGTATTTGCCGGGTTAGATCACATCATTCGGTATGTAAAGCAGTTGCATTTTACTGATAGTGATATTGAATACCTTAAGTCTACGGGTCAATTTGATGCAGACTTTTTGGAATACTTACGTGATTTTAAGTTTACGGGCTCCATCAATAGTTTTGAAGAAGGAGACTTGGTCTTTAACCATGAACCGATCTTCCAGGTCGATGCACCGATTATTGAAGGACAATTGATTGAAACAGCTATCTTAAATATTCTTAATTACCAAATTATGGTAGCAACAAAAGCCTCCAGAATTAAGTCAATTGTCGGTAACCAGACAGTAATGGAGTTTGGCTCACGACGGGCGCAAGAGTTTGATGCTGCCTTGTGGGGAACTCGAGCAGCATATATCGGTGGCTTTGATGCAACAAGCAATGTTCGTGCGGGTAAATTGTTTGGCATTCCGATTTCTGGAACCCATGCCCACGCGCTCGTTCAGGTTTACATGAATGATTATGATGCGTTTAAGGCCTATGCTGAAACTCACCACAATTGCGTTTTCCTTGTTGATACATTTGATACCTTAAAGAGCGGGGTTCCGAACGCAATTAAGGTTGCTAAAGAATTTGGCGATAAAATTAATTTTGTGGGTGTTCGGATTGATAGTGGTGATATGGCGTACCTTTCAAAGAAAGTTCGCAAGATGCTTGATGATGCAGGTTTCCCAGATGCGCAAATCATTGCCTCCAACGGTCTAGACGAAAAGACGATTCAAAATCTGCAAATGCAGGGGGCCAAAATTGATACGTGGGGCATCGGTACAAAGTTAATCACGGCTTACGATCAACCAACGTTAGGAGCAGTTTATAAGCTGGTAGCGATGGAGGATGCTCACGGAGATATGGTTGATACGATCAAGATTTCAAACAATGTTGCTAAAATGTCAACCCCTGGCAAGAAACAGGTTTGGCGGATTAACGACCGCGCTGACCTTAAGAGTGAAGGTGATTATATTACCTTAGTTGATGAGGATCCACGTCAAGAAAAATCACTTAATATGTTCAATCCGAACTTCCCGCTTCAGCAAAAAGACGTTGATGACTTTACTGCCCGCCCAATGCTCAAGCCAATTTGGCGCGATGGTGAGTTTGTTTACGATGAACCCACCCTTGAAGAAAGCCGGCAGCATCGGTTTGATAGTCTAAACGCTTTGTGGGACGAATATAAGCGGGATCTCAATCCTGAAGTATATCCAGTTGACTTATCACAAAAGTGCTATGACAACAAGCTTGCGTTAATTCACAAAGTTCATGAATATGTTAAGTCATTAAACAAATAGAGGTAGTTACCAGTGCGAAAGTATCAAGAAGAAATAATTAAGACATTGCAAGTTAAGCCCCGCATTGATCCCCAAGAAGAAGTGCAAAGACGGGTTAAGTTTATGCATGACTTTTTACAAAAAACAGGGATGAAGGTTCTGGTGTTGGGGATTTCTGGTGGTCAAGATTCAACCTTAGCTGGGCGGCTGGCCCAGTTGACAATTGAACAGCTGCGTAAAGAAACTAATGATGATGCTTATAAATTTATTGCGGTCCGCCTTCCCTATGGCGAACAGGCAGACGAATCAGATGCAATGGCGGCAATTAACGACTTCATTAAACCTGATCGGGTAATGCGGGTTAATATTAAGCCTGCTACTGATGCAATGGTTGATTCCCTAACAGTTGCAGGATCACAGATTAGTGATTTTAATAAGGGAAATATTAAGGCACGTGAACGGATGATTGTCCAGTATGCGATTGCGGGGCAATTTGGCGGAGCAGTGGTTGGTACCGACCATGCGGCGGAAGCAGTTACCGGTTTTTATACCAAATTTGGTGATGGTGGTGCCGATATTACACCACTAGCCGGTTTAGATAAGAGACAGGGAAAACAATTATTAAAACTCCTTGGGGCACCGGCTAAGCTTTACGATAAGACTCCTACTGCTGACCTCGAAGAAGATAAGCCAATGCGACCGGATGAGGAAGCATTGGGAGTGCGCTATGAAGAGATTGACGATTATCTTGAAGGGCGTGATGTTTCGTCAACAGCAGCGGATAAGATTGAGGGATGGTATACCCGAACACAGCATAAGCGCCACTTGCCGATTGCGCCCCTCGATACATGGTGGAAGTAGTAGTTAGTAATGATTGTGAGGCTGAGGATGATAATTTCTTAGCCTCCACCTTATTTTTAAAATCAATTATTTTGGAGGAAACAATGGAAGAGGAAACACTTCAACTTGTTAGCAAACAATTACCTGATATTCGCCCGCAGCAAATTAAAGCGGCCCTCGGTTTGATGGATGAGGGGAATACGATTCCGTTTATTGCCCGTTATCGGAAAGAAATGACAGGAACGCTTGATGAAGTTCAATTACAGTCAATTCGTGATGAATATCATCGGGTGACCACGCTTCGTGAACGACAAGCAACAGTTATTAATAAAATAAAAGAGCTGGGTAAACTGACACCAGCTCTGGAAAAACAGATTAACGCGGCAACAGAGCTACAAGCGGTCGAGGACCTTTACCTCCCATACAAACAAAAACGGCAGACAAAGGCACAACAGGCAAGAGAACATGGCCTTGCCCCCTTGGCAAACTGGTTGTTATCATATCCAGATGATAATTTAACTGAAAAGGCTCAGGAATTTATCAATGATGATGTTCCAGATGTCGATAGTGCATTGACGGGGGCCCACGAGATTCTTGCCGAGGCAATTAGCGAAATGGCAACTGTCCGTAGCTGGCTTCGTAACTATACTGCCCAACATGGTCAGTTGGCAACGGCACTTAAACGAGATGGTGAAGAAAAAGATGAATTAGGTACTTATAAGCAATATTATGAGTTTACCAGCTCGCTTCAGAAACTAAATTCGTACCAGATCTTAGCCTTTAACCGGGGTGAAAAGGAAAGCGTAATTAACGTAAAGATAACAGTCGATGATATGCCGGTAATGAATTACCTTCATTTTCGATTGATTAAGACAAGCAAGCAAAATGAAGCGACAGCCTTTATTGAAGAGGCATATAAGGATGCATATAAACGTTTCTTAGGTCCAGCAATCGAACGGGAACTTCGTCGGCAATTAACGGAAAGTGCTGACGAGCAAGCAATTAAAGTATTTGGTGAAAACCTTTACCACCTTTTGATGCAGGCTCCGATTAAAGGAAAAGTCGTTTTGGGCTTTGACCCGGCCTATCGGACAGGGTGTAAGCTAGCGGTGCTTGATGAAAATGGTAAATTCTTAACCAAAGCTGTTATTTATCCCCATAAACCCGCGCCGGAAAAACAACGGGCAACGGCAGAAAGCGAATTTATTGAACTGCTTGAGAAGTACAATGTTGAGATGATTGCAATCGGCAACGGAACAGCTAGTCGTGAATCGGAACAATTCGTTGCGGAGGCGCTAAAAAAGGTTAAACGGCCAATCTATTATGTAATCGTGAATGAAGCAGGGGCCTCGGTTTATTCTGCCAGCAAGGAAGCCCGTGATGAGTTTCCAGACTTGCATGTTGAACAACGGAGTGCGATTAGTATTGGTCGCCGTTTGCAGGACCCGCTAGCAGAATTAGTGAAGATTGACCCGCAAGCTGTTGGTGTCGGACAATACCAACATGATTTGCCGAAGAAGGAGCTTAGCGGTGAACTAGAGACAATTGTCGAACGCGCGGTTAACCGGGTCGGTGTTAACTTAAATACGGCAAGCTACCAGTTATTGACCCGAATTTCAGGGCTTAATAAGACGATTGCTAAGAACATTGTGACTTACCGGGATGAAAATGGCCGCTACACTAATCGGACCCAGCTGAAAAAGGTTCCGCGCTTAGGACCTAAGGCATACCAGCAATCGGTTGGTTTTCTACGGATTATTGGTGGCGAAAATCCGCTTGATAATACCGATGTCCATCCCGAGAGTTATGAAGTTGCCCGTCAAATTATCGAATCTGCGGGAATTAACCTTGCTGATTTGGGAACACCAGCAGCTGAAAAGAAGTTAAAAGCAATTGACATTAGCCAGTTTACTAACGACCAGGTTGGGGCGGAAACAGTTAAGGATATTATTGCTTCCCTGCAAAAGCCAGGACGCGATCTGCGAGATTCAATGCCCGCACCATTGCTTCGCCATGATGTGATGACAATTGAAGATCTTAAGCCGGGGATGAAATTACAAGGAACGGTTCGAAATGTTGTTGATTTTGGCGCATTTGTTGATATCGGTGTTAAACATGATGGCTTGGTTCATGTTTCAAAAATGAGTAAGCAATTTATTCGTGATCCCCGTGCGATTGTTGCGGTTGGTGATATTGTTGATGTGTGGATTGACGATGTTGATTTGCAACGTCAACGAATTCAGTTAACGATGATTGAGCCGGCAGCGGTGGCAAATGAATAACGAAAGGTTGCAACAATTAACCGAGCAGTGGTCACAAGAATACTTTGGGCGTCCTTTTACGCACAGGGTATTTTTTAATCGGCGCTTAACAACAACGGGTGGCCGTTACCATCTAAATGACCATCATATTGATATTAACCCGTTGATGTATACCGAATTTGACTTAGTAAACTTACGGAGCGTGGTCCTTCATGAGTTATGCCATTACCATCTCCACTTACTAGGGAGGGATTATCATCATCGGAGCAAGGATTTCAAACAGTTACTGGCGCAGGTTGGCGGTTCAAGATATGCGCCAGCAACAAGTAAAAGGCGTGTTAATGCAAAAAGAAAGTGGCGTTATCAGTGTACTGGCTGTGGTGTCGAAATAGCACGACAACGGCGTTTTAATACTAACCGATATGTTTGCCGTCGTTGCGGTCATCATTTTATTTTAAAAAATTAAAAAAAGTAGTTGCCAACGAATAGGTATCTTGCTATAATAATATTCGTTGGTTGATATGCGGCCGTGGCGGAACTGGCAGACGCGTAAGATTAAGGATCTTATGGTCGATTATGACCGTGGAGGTTCAAGTCCTCTCGGCCGCACTATTAAAAAGCTTGAGTTTAACGACTCAAGCTTTTTTTGTTTTAAAATTCGTTACTAAAATTTAGTAAAACTTTATCTATCACTCTTGCTATTACATTTATGAAAGCGCTATACTTTAGTTGTTGTAAGTAGTAACGAGGAGGGATTTACTAATGGATGCAGATATCAAATGGCTTGATGACCCGGAAACTTTCCGTGTTAATCAACTGCCAGCGCACAGCGACCACTATTACTATGGTGATTACGATGAGTGGCAGCACCGTAATAGCCGGTTTGTCCAAAGCCTTGATGGTAAGTGGCAGTTTCATTTTGCAAAAAATCCGCAAGAACGGGTAGCTGGCTTTTATGCGACCGATTATGATAGCAGTAGTTTTGACACAATTGAAGTGCCAAGTGAAATTGAGTTAAATGATTACGCGCAAAATAACTATATTAACACCCTAATTCCATGGGAAGGGAAGATTTATCGGCGGCCAGCCTATGCGCTTAGCCCTGATGATGGTCAAGAAGGATCGTTCAGCAATGGAGCGGATAATACGGTTGGCTCCTATATTAAGCACTTTGATCTTGCGCCGTCTTTGCGGGGGAAGCAAATTCGGGTTCGATTTGAAGGGGTTGAACGGGCAATGTACTTGTGGCTAAACGGGCACTTTATTGGTTATGCGGAAGATAGTTTTACCCCGTCTGAATTTGACCTCACCCCATACATTCAAGATGAGGATAATGTGATGGCAGTTGAAGTCTTTAAGCATAGTACTGCTTCGTGGATTGAAGATCAGGATATGTTCCGTTTTTCTGGTATTTTTCGGAGCGTTAATTTACTCGCCCAACCTAGTATTCATGTTGAAGATATGAATATTAAGCCGACTGTTACCGATAATTATCAAGATGGCATTTTTAATGTTGACCTGCAACTTCAAGGGGAAAAAGAAGGGACAGTTAATGTGCGGGTAATTGATGTCGATGGTAATACCCTTGTTAATGAAACCCATCCTGTTAGCGCCACGGTTGAGGTTCGTGACCAGTACTTGGAAAATGTTAATTTGTGGGATAACCATCATCCTTACCTTTACCAATTATTAGTTGAAGTTCGTGATAAGAATGGTGACTTAAGCGAATTAGTTCCTTATCGGTTTGGTTTTCGGCGAATTGAGATTAACAAAGACCATGTCGTTCTCTTAAATGGTGAGCGGTTAATTATCAATGGTGTCAACCGTCATGAATGGGATGCTAAGCGTGGCCGCGCAATTACCATGGAAGACATGACCAGCGACATCGCTACCTTCAAGGAAAATAACATTAATGCTGTTCGGACGTGTCACTATCCCGACCAGATTCCTTGGTATTATATGTGTGATGATAATGGCATCTATATGATGGCCGAGAATAACCTTGAGTCCCATGCTACCTGGCAAAAGATGGGAGCGATTGAGCCATCGTACAATGTTCCCGGTTCAGTTCCGCAATGGCGTGAAGTGGTAGTTGATCGGGCACGAACAAACTATGAGACGTTTAAAAATCACCCATCGATTTTATTCTGGTCCCTCGGTAATGAATCATATGCCGGCGATAATCTTGTAAAAATGAATGAGTTTTACAAGGAACATGATGATAGTCGGCTTGTTCACTATGAAGGTGTTTGCCATACGCCGGAGTATCGTGACCAAATTTCGGATGTGGAAAGCTGGATGTATCTGCCGCCAAAGGAAGTTGAAGAATACTTAAAGAATAATCCAGACAAACCATTTATGGAATGTGAATATATGCATGATATGGGGAACTCTGATGGAGGAATGGGATCATATATCGCCCTTCTTGATAAATACCCCCAATATTTCGGTGGATTTATTTGGGACTTTATCGATCAGGCATTACTTGTTAAAGATCCAGTTAGTGGTCAAGAAGTAATGCGGTATGGTGGCGACTTTGATGACCGCCATTCAGATTATGAGTTTTCAGGCGATGGCTTAATGTTTGCGGACCGGACACCCAAGCCGGCAATGCAGGAGGTAAGGTACTATTATGGCTTACACAAATAAATTAAATGTTATTTATGGCGATGGAACACTGGGCTTAAGCGGCGATGATTTTCACTATATTTTTAGCTATGAACGTGGTGGCCTTGAGTCAATGAAAATAAATGGCAAAGAATGGCTCTATCGCGAACCAATGCCAACTTTTTGGCGGGCCACTACTGACAATGACCGCGGGAACGGCTTCAACATTCGTGCGGCTCAATGGCTAGGTGCGGATGTTTTCCACAAATGTAGCCAAATTCAGCTAACAGTTGATGGGCAAAAATTTACGGAATTGCCGATTGCACCAATAACTAATGAATTTAGTGATTCAATGACGGCCCAAAACGTTACAATTAAGTTTACTTATGAAACGTTAACCGTGCCTGCAACTAATGTTACTGTTGAGTATACTGTAACACCAGATGGACAGGTTAAAATAACAATGCATTATTACGGTCATCAAGGCCTGCCTGAACTTCCTGTTGTGGGAATGCGGTTTATTATGCCGACCACTGCTGAAGGTTTTGACTATGATGGGCTGGCGGGAGAAACTTACCCGGATCGCATGGCTGGTGCGAGTGAAGGAACTTTCCATGTTGATGGGCTACCGGTTACGAAGTACTTAGTTCCGCAAGAAAACGGGATGCATATGAATACCCGGGCATTGCGGATTACGCGGAAGACGACTCTTAACAATGCTGACCATGATACAGAACCGTTTAGCTTAAAAATCAGCCAAGCTGAGCAGCCATTTGCCTTTAGCTGCTTACCATATACCGCTGAGGAATTGGAAAATGCTACCCATATTGAAGAATTACCATTAGCACGGCGAACTGTTTTAGTTATCGCTGGTGCTGTCCGTGGCGTTGGAGGAATTGATAGCTGGGGTGCAGATGTTGAACCGCAGTACCATATTCCAGCTGACCGGGATGTCGAATTTTCGTTTATAATTAATCCATAACGATAGTTGAAAAATTTTTAATATAAATAAATATACCTTTCATATGAAGTAAACCCCCATAGTTGGACAAAGAATTCCAACTATGGGGGTTTTAAGTATTAAGTATTAAGCATGACTAGCATGATCTTTAGAATGAGCATTATTTTGGCCGTAATATGCATTTGCACCATGCTTTCTGTAATAGTGTTTATCAAGTAAATATTGTGGTAAATGTAAATCTTGGTGTGTTAGTTGTAGTGCGTGATAGTCCTCTTCTGCAACGACTTCAAGAACTTTAGCATTATATACTGCTTTATCTGGAGTAGGTCCCCAGGTAAATGGGCCGTGTTGCATTACCAAGGCAGCAGGAGTTGCTTCATAGTCTAGGTTACGCTCGTTAAAGGAACGAACAATTACCTTTCCTGTATTACCTTCGTAGTCTTCTTCAATTTCTTCTTTAGTTAATGCATCGGCTGCTGGAACATCCGTGTAAAAGGTATCTGCATGAGTTGTATTCATTGCTGGAATATCTAACCGTGCTGCGGCAAATGAAACGGCCCATGGTGAGTGAGTATGAACAATCCCACCAATTTTAGGGAAATGGTTATAAAGGTAAGTATGTGTAGGTGTATCGCTAGATGGATTTAATTCTCCTTCTACTACTTCACCGTTTAGATTAACTACTACCATGTCTTCTGGCTTTAAATTTTCGTAGGGAACTCCAGATGGCTTAATCACGAAAAGCCCCTTTTGTCTGTCAATACCAGAAACATTTCCCCATGTAAATGTGACTAAGTTTAACTTAGGGAGCTTCATATTTGCATCATAAACTTCTTGTTTTAATTGCTCTAACATATTAAAAAATCCTTTCTTTACCATTCATTAACATCTGCTTGTTGGATACCAACCTTGTTAAATAAATTATCAAAGAAGGCCTTTGCGGACTTTATTTCAGAAATAGAATTTTTATTGTTACCGGACCACATTTCAATAGTGTAACTACCAGAATAACCAAGTCTAACTAGTGTTCTAAGGCATCCCTCGAAGTCAACACATCCTTTTCCAAATGGAACATTCTTAAATTGTCCCTTAAATGATGGAGTTACAGCTTTGGTGTCTTTTAAGTGAACAGCAACAACATCTTCTATATTATTTTCGAGGTCTTCAGCTACATTATTCTCTGGCCAAGCACTAATATTGCCAAGGTCAGGATAGCCTTGAAGCCAAGGACTTCGAATTATTTTTTTATAATGTGCAATTTTACTTAAGGAGTTAATAAATGGATCGTCCATTGTTTCAATGGATAGCATAACTAATTTATCCGCGGCCATTTGAACACATTTTTTAAGGTTTTCAACAAATAATTCGCGAGACTCAACTGATTTATGATCATAGTAAACGTCATAGCCAGCTAATTGAATATTACGAATTCCTAAATCTGCAGCTAAGTCAATTGCTTTTTTCATTATTTCAAGTGATTTAATACGTGTATCTTTGTCATAAGCACCAAGTGGGAAACGACGGTGTCCTGAAAGCATTAATGTATTTATTCGACTATGAGTGTTCCACATTATTTTCCGAAAGTTGGCTCTCTTTTCCTCTGACCAGTCAAGGCGGGCAAGCCGTTCATCACTTTCATCAATAGAAAATTCAAGAAAGTTAAAACCAAGTTGGTGTACAAGGTTGAATTTATCTTCCCAGGTTAAACTACTTGGAAGTGCTTTTTCATATATACCAACAGGATTAATTGTCATTTTGATATACCTCCTCGTTTAAATAATAGTTAATTCACCTTAACTATATGTTTGTTTAGCAACCTTCACATTTGATATTAACATATAAGTGTGAATAAAAGTCCTAAATAACATATAAAACCATAAATTAACATAAAACGATGTTGGAAAGCGCTTACCCAGGTTATATAGTTAAATTGTAAACAAAAGGAGGTAACTACAATATGAAGTCGTACCTTATTATTGATATTGGAACTTCTAGTATGCGAGGAATACTATTTGACCAGGAAGGAAACCGCTTAAATAAATTACAACTTAAGTATCACCCTACTTATCATAAGGATGGTGGTGTTGAGCAGGATGCTAACACTTTCTACGAATATTGTGAAAAAATCTGCAAAAATGCATCAAACTTTGCCAGAGAAAACGATATTGAAATATGTGCTCTTTCAATGACAGCGCAACGTTCATCGTTGATTCCTGTTAAGAATGGTAAGCCAACTCATAGTACTATTATGTGGCAAGATACACGAGTCAATCGGTTAGTTAGTGAGTATGAAGCCTATAATGATTTCTTTATCAAAAAATCAGGCAGTCCGCTAAATGCGGTTTATCTCGGCTCAAAGATTAGTTGGTTAAAACATGAACGGCCACAAATTTATGAGAATTCCGAAAAAATGTTAAATATTTCGTCATATTTAATTTATGCGATGACAGGACAATATTCGATGGATACGACATATGGTAGTCGTACCAACATTATGAATATTAAGACATTAGATTGGGATGATGATTTACTTAAGATTTTAGAAATTGATCGTGAAAAATTACCCAAATTAGTAGCTCCTGGTGAAATAGCAGGGACGATTACTAAAGAATTTGCAGAACAGACTGGATTGGTAGAAGGAACACCATTAATTTCAGCAGGTGGTGATCAACAGTGTGCTGCAATGGGTGAAGGATTACTGAATAATGATTCCGTTTCAATTAATACTGGTACAGGTGGATATATTATTAAAAATATTGATGAATTACCTGAAATATTGAGTGATCATTTAATTTATAATGTATCTTCTGTACCTGGTAAGTATATTCTTGAGATTGATCTGTTAGCTTGCTCATCGGTTCTAAACTGGTTTATTGATAATTTCTATGGTGATATTAATGGAAATTATGACCAAATTAATAAGGATATTAAGAGTTGTTATGGTAAGAATATTAATGTAACTGCAATTCCTTATCCCAAAGGAAAATCAGTTGGAACTAATGATACAAGGATTCGAACAGCTTTTACTAATATTGGATTGTCTACTACCAAACCAGATATGCTCTATTCATTGATGACAAGCTTATTTGTTGAAATTAACGATGGAATTAATATTTTACGAGCATATGGCCCAGTATCCTCTGTAATTATTGGAGGAGGATTAACCAATAGTAAAGTTATGAACCAAATGCAAGCTGATGCTTACAACCTTACCTTACATAAATCACCGGTTACAGAATCGACGTCGATTGGGGCATTAATTTCTGTTTTAGTAAACCAAGGAGTTTATTCAACATTTCAAGAGGCTCGAGATAATCTTGTTCATGGCGAATCTCAGGTCTATACTCCTAACGCAAATAATATAAGTTATCAAAGAGAATTTAATAATCGTAAGGCACAATTGTATGATGTTTTAAAAGGTACTAAGGCAGGATTTTTTAAGGAAACGAAAAAAACAACTACTTTTTAACATAAAAATATGTTAAATTAACATAAAATGTGATTGTTTTATGTTAAAAAGTTGCAGATAATAAAAATGTAAAGAATTCATTTAGGAGGAATCTAATTATGACAGCACCAAAAAATATTAATGATGTAACACTAGAAAATTATGCGCTAAATAATTTCCCAGAATGGGGTACTTATCTTAATGAAGAAATTGCTGATTACAAAGTTCCAGCTAATAGTTTTCGCTTATGGTGGACAGGTTGCATGGGATTTTGGTTAAAAACTCATGAAGGTACTAACATCCTTGTTGATGTATGGAATGGAACAGGTAAGCATACGCATGGTGATGGTAAAATGCGTAAAGGTCACCAAATGATGCGGATGGCAGGTGTTGAAGCTCAACAACCAAATCTTCGAAATCGTCCATATGTAATTGATCCATTTGCATTTAAAGATGTTGATGCGTTATGTGTTACTCATACGCACCATGATCACTTAGACATTTATACTGCAGCATGTGTTAATAAGAATTGCCCTAACGCTAAATTTGTTGGACCACAAGGTGTGGTTGATGAATGGATTGAATGGGGAATTCCAAAGGAAAAGACAGTCGTTGTAAAGCCAGGCGATAAAGTTAAAGTTGGTGCTGTAACTATTAAGGCTCTTGAATCATTCGATCGGACTGAATTAGTTACTGAAGATGATCCTACTGTTAAATTAGAAGGTAAAATGCCACGCAAGATGAGTGAAGTTGCTGTTAATTACTTATTTGAAACTTCAGGTGGGAATCTCTACGATGCTGGTGATTCTCATATGTCTAATACATTTACTAAGCATGGTAATGAAAACAAGATTGATGTTGCTCTTTGTGCTTATGGTGAAAATCCTCGCGGCATTACTGATAAGCTTGATGATTCTCAAGTGCTTCGAATGTCAGAAGATTTAAGAACAAAAGTTGTTATTCCAATGCATTGGGATATCTGGTCTAACTTTTTTGCCGATCCAAAAGATCTTATTAAGCTTTGGGAACTTAAGAAAAACCGTCTTCACTATGACTTTAAACCATATATTCTTCAAGTAGGTGGTGGCTTTAGTTTCCCACAAAATAAAGACGATTTTGAGTATATGTATGACCGTGGATTCCATGATGCATTTACTCAAAAGCCTGATTTACCATTCCCAGAATTATTGTAGTCTGATAATAAAACTCTAAGAGGAGGAGTTAAAGTTATGACAAAGCCAATGTTACAGGTAGCGCTTGATACAAAAGATTTACCATCTGCATTAAAGGTTGCTAGTCAGGTAAGTGATGTGGTTGATGTAGTTGAGGCGGGAACTATCTTAATCTATGAAGAAGGGCTAAAGGCAGTACGTTCATTAAGAGCAATTGCTCCTGATAAAATTGTTCTTGCAGATACAAAAACTGCAGATGCTGGTGGTTCAGTTGGGGCAGAGTGCAGAAAAGCAGGAGCAGACTGGATGACTTGTATTAATGCCGCAACGATTCCAACGATGAAATCAGCTCAAGAACAGATTGAAGTTCAAGTTGAATTATATGGGAATTGGACGGAAGAACTTGCTAAACAATGGCTTGATGCTGGAATTGATCAGGTAGTTTATCACCAAAGCCGTGATGCTAAATTTGCAGGTCAAACTTGGGGAGAAAAAGATCTTAATGAAGTTAAAAAATTAATTGATATGGGATTTAAAGTATCAGTTACTGGTGGAGTTAAACCCGAAATCCTTAAGTTATTTAAGGGTGTTGACGTATATACATTTATTGCTGGTCGGGCAATTCACGGTGCGGATGATCCTAATGCAGCAGCTCTTGAATTTAAGAATGAGATAAATCGTATTTGGAAATAGTAAATTGAAATTTATAAAAGGAGCTGTTTTTGAACAACTCCTTTTATTTTAAAATTATGAGCAAAAAGGTGCTAAGTATGCTAAAAAATTACTTTTTTGATTTTGACAAAACCCTTGCGGATACGGGGAATGTATCGGTAATAGCAACCCAAAAAGCATTCCTTGCTTTTGGACTTGTCCCTCCAGCTAGAGAAAGAATTTTAGACCTTATGGGAATTCCAGCCGAAATATCAGTGCCACAGATGACTAATAAGAAATTAGCAGAAGAAGAAATAGAAAAGATTTGTACTGAATTTAGGACTATTTATAAAGTTATTGAGTTTAATAATACTAGTTTATATCCCGGTATTGGTGATTTGCTAACTTCTCTATACAAAAGCAAAAAAAGATTATTCGTGGTTTCGAGTAAAGCAGTAGCACCACTTAATCGAAATTTAGAAGCACTTGGAATACTTAATTATTTCGAGGAAATCATAGGATGTGACATGGTCGAGCACTATAAGCCAGCTCCGGATGGTATTAATTTATTGGTTGAGAAGTATAACCTCAATAAACAGGATAGTGTAATGATTGGTGATGCTCGTTACGATTTACAGATGGGTAAGAATGCGAATGTAAAAACAATCGGTGCTGAATGGGGAGCCTTTGATGTTAAAAGTTTAGTTAATGAGAATCCAACTTATTTAGCAAAAGAACCGCTAGATATTTTGAATTTCGACTAGGAGGAGTAATAAGATGTTACAGTCATTTATGAATGTTTTTACGACATTAGGAGATACAGTTGTTGTACCAATTGTTATTTTTATTGTTGCGCTATGTTTAAGAGTTAAAGCACGAACAGCTTTAATGAGTGGATTGTTAGTAGGAGTTGGTTTAACTGGATTTGGCTGGATTATTAATGCCTTTACTCCAGTTGTAACTAAAATCGTTCGACAAATGGTATCAACGACAGGGATTAATCTTCCGGTAGTTGATACTGGTTGGCAAACTTCTGCCTTAGTTTCATTTCATTCTACGGTTGGAATTACGTTCTTTATCGTTGGCCTAATTCTTGAAATTGTTCTTTTTTTGATAGGTTACACTAAAGTATTCTTTGCGACAAACCTATGGATGAACTGGGGATTCATGATTTGGGGAACATTAGCTTATTTTGTAACTAAAAATTTTTGGTTATCTTTAGGGCTTAGTATTTTTATGATGCTCTATGTTCTTTTAACAGCAGAAGTACAAGCTGATCGTTATTCTTCATATTATAAAATAAATAATGGGACAGTTGGTGCAGCTCATAATATGGAAAATGTCGTTCCTGCAATTATCTTAGATCCGCTCTGGAATTTACTTCACTTTGACAGAGTTCATCTTACTCCTGATGCACTTAAGGAAAAGTTAGGAATTTTAGGTGAGCCAACATTTATTGGTGGGGTTTTAGGAATTATTATTGGTATTCTTGGTAATATAAGAAGATTAGGAACTTTAGATGCTTGGGGACAAATTTTAGGATTTGGAGTTAAATTAGCAGCTGTAATGACTATCTTCCCGTTAGTGGCACATCTTTTTGGGCAAGCCTTCAAGCCTTTAACTGATGAAATTACCGAACGTTATAGTAAAGGTGATACTAAAGGACTTTCTGAAGAAGAAAATATTAAAAGTAAGAAGCGTTGGTTCTTAGCTGTTGATGATGGGCTAGGATACGGTGAACCAGCTACAATTATTTCGGGAACAATTTTAATTCCAATTGTAATTCTATTAGCTTTCATTCTTCCAGGAAATAAAACATTACCAGTTGTTGATTTAGTATCTATCCCTTTTATGGTTGAGTCTATTATCGCTGTTACTCATGGTAATATTCTAAAAACAATTGCGAATGCGATTGTTTGGTTTAGTCTTGGGCTTTATATGTGTAGTTATATTGCGCCAATATATACTCATGCTGTTGCACAATACGGAGTTGCTTTACCGGCAGGGGCTGTTTTAATTGCTAGTTTTAATGTTATGTGTCGACCGCTTAATGGATTGATTTTCTTAGCTTGGATTTCTGGTAATCCATTATGGATTGGTTTGACAATCATTGTTTATGCAGCATTCCAGGTGTTCTTACGGACACGACGCCAACAAATCTGGATGTATTTAAAGAAAATGTCAGATCGAAATATTGCTCCTACATCCAATAGTAATATGGCTTCAGAGATAAAAAAACAAATGATTAAGTCATAAATTATGTTAAATTATATAGAATTATGTTAATTTAAACATATATTCTAAGGGGATGGGAGATTCCTGAATATGAAAAACTCGATGAAAAATATCAAAGATCGTCACAAAAAGTTAATTGAAATCATACAGGAAATGCAGGAGACAACTGTTCATGATTTAGCTGAAAAATTAACAGTTTCGGAAATGACAATTAGGCGTGATTGTGAGACGCTTAGTAATATGGGAAAGTTACGTTTATCTTTTGGCAAGGTTAGTTATATTAATGAAAATGATACTGAAGTGCTACAAAAGCAGATTTCATTAATTAATGAAAAAATTGCTACAGCAGCAGCTGACTACGTTCAAGATGGGCAGACTATATTTATAAATTCAAGTCAGACAGCAATTAAGTTGCTAAATCATCTCAATCATAAACGTGTGAATGTAATAACTAATAATTTGCTTGTAACACAGACTAAAATTGATAGTCAACAATTTGTAATGCTGAGTGGTGGCGAAGTTAAGAGTGGATTACATTCATTAACCGGTGATAATGCTTTAGATGCCTTTCGAAGGGTTAGAGCTTCAATCAGTGTGATTGGTTGTTCAGGATTTGACATAAAAAATGGATTAACAACTACTAATATTCGTGAAGGTGAAATCAATAGAACGATTATAAAGAATTGTAATCAGCTAGTTGTACTAGCTAACTATACTAAGCTTAATAAGACTGCTAATTTTACAGTTGGAACTATTGACGATATTGATACTTTAGTGACAGATGAGTTTGCTGATGAAAATATTGTTAAGCAACTACGAGCACGAGGAATCGAGGTTATACAGGTGCCAATTACAAAATAGAAAAGATATAAACTTTAGCTATATGTTCTACAATCAATGAAAGTATTAATGATTGTAGAACTTTTTTATTCTTCTCAAGATTTAAAGAATTATATAAAAATAATCATCAACTAATAATAAAATGTAATTTAACCATGTTAAAAGTTAAACCTCATTTAATTCATTAACGTTGTCTGTAACAATTCGATGTAGGTAGTTAAATATATGTGTAAGGAAATAAAAACTACCATATAAGAATAGAATGATTAAACCAATTAATGACAATGCTAATAAACAAGTAAACCAAGCAGCTTGCTTAAAGTAAAGGGTAACGGTATTTTTACCTTTTTGTTGATGAATATAAGGCGCACCAACTGATGACCGTTGGTAATGTTTTAGGCGTTGACCATTAACTGTTAAGATCGATTCTTTATAAGTAATAATCGGTAAGCGCACTTTTTTTGATGTTTTGGCCATCCATGTTAACTGGAGTCCGCCATGCCTTAAGACAGTATGCTTATATTTGCGAGACTCGTTGATAACTTGTCGTTCATAAGCATATGAGCGGACATAGTTTTGGTTTATGTATTTTTTGGGTATTGGTAAATAGTCAGGACTACGTTTTTCAACCATTGTTAATAACTGCCCAGGATATAGGTCATGGACAGAATGGCGGATAGCAGCTTTATCGCTACTAACACGGGTAATTGCACTAAAACTATTAAGCACGACTTCAGAATCATAGCGAGCAGCCCGGGCGTAAACATCGATTGTCGTGGGGGAAAAGACTAGAAAGAGTAGTAGTATTAAAATTCCCTTTCCTAGTTGACTTCGGAGTCCAAGCGGGTCTGTCTGTTGGGTAATGACGGTCATACTGATTGCAACTCCTGCTAACAATAACGGATAGGCAATGATTGTAAGCCTGTTAGGAAATTGTAAGGTATGACCAAGCATAGGAAAAAGCCTTTGAATTGCTTCCCAGGGAGTGAAGATAGAACTAAGGAACAGTACAATCGTCCCCAGAATAGTCAAAACAGTATTAGTCAGCGATTTTTTCAATGTGCATAGGACATATATTAATTGCAAAATAAATAAAATCCACATGGCATAAATTAAGTAATCGCGGGTACTGTTAAACATCGCCGGCTGGAGGGCATTGTCTAGCAGGTTAAAATTAGCAGGATTAGCAATGTTATTGGCTAACTTAAGCATGAGTAAGGCTCCCCAGACGTTAGCGGTTAAAATAATTGTGCCGCTAATGGCCTTTATCGTTTCAAAACACATTTGACGCCGGTTTGGAGTACGGACGATCCCAATGATAAAAAAGGGGATCAACGTAACTACAAAAAATAACGAGCTTAACATATGAATTTGAATAACAACGGTCATCAATACCATCAATTGCAACCAGTTAATGGGCCGCTGCCGATTTTGAATCATGCGGACACCGCAAATAACCATGAATGGCGCCAGTGCAGCCCCCCAAGCATTCATATTTTGTGCTAATTCCCATCGTGGTAGCCAACCAATATTCATATAAATCAGTGCACACATAAGCGCATAGATTCGCTTACTATGAACACTGATTCCCAGACGATACATTCCAACTCCGCCAAGAAAATAGACAATAAAAGTAGTAACAATTTGGTATTTATACCAGGTGCCAACGACTCCTAAGATAATACCGTTTAAATAGGCGAATAATGGCCCATAGACAGCATTGATAATTCGGCCGCTTTGTTGAAAGGAGTAATTACTCTGAAAATAACTAAAATTAAATTGCTGAATTTGTTTTGCGGCATCGTAAAACCGATTGAAATGAAAAATTGAGTCAGTCCCTAAGATAACACCGTGCGAGACGATTTGGGGAAACATAATTAGGTATGCCATTGCGATGATGGCACAATAAGGAAGTCCCCAGTTAATCAAATTTGTGATTTTAGATTTCATAAAATTAATAGCTAAGCCTAGTTTAGCCTGCTAATTCCTTTCCTCGAATACTTATCGTAATAATTATACGGCAGAAATAGGTTTTACGAAAATCCTATTAAAATGATTATGAGTTTTAACTAGTTTGATTGTTAAGAACGACTAAAATGCGCTATTATAAATAGTGGCAAAGGGGAGTGAAAAAATGGCAGAATTAGTAATTGTTCGTCATGGACAGAGCCAAGCAAACCGCGATAACATTTTTACCGGTTGGACGGATGTTCCATTGACCCCTAAGGGAATTGAACAAGGCGAGATGGTCGGTAAAGAACTGCAAAAGCTAGGAATTCAGTTTAGTGATGCCTATACTTCATATATGCAACGGGCTATCGTGACTACTGATATTATTTTAGCCGCAATTAACCAGCTATACATTCCGGTTCATAAGACTTGGCGGTTAAATGAACGCCATTACGGTGCGTTGAGTGGTCGAAATAAAGACGAGGTAAAACAAGAAATTGGTGCAGAACAGCTCCATAAATGGCGCCGTGGATTTAAAGACCTGCCACCACAATTGAAAACTCGTCAGCACGAGCGGCGTTATGACCGGTTAGGGGTAAAAATTCCGCTTAGTGAAAGCCTTGAGATGACCCTGCACCGTCTTCTTCCGTACTGGGAAGATCACATTGCGCCTCGCTTACTTGATGGTCATAATCAATTGATCGTAGCACATGGTAGTTCCTTGCGGGCATTGATCAAATACTTAGATGGGATTCCGGATGACCAGATTGACAAAGTAGAAGTTCCAAATGGAAAACCGATTTTATACCGTTTTGATGACCACCTTAATGTCATCAAGAAGACTTTTATAACAATGGATGGTGAAACTGATGACAATACACGAACTAGCAAATAATCCAACACTTGACGAACAGGTACGGTTAATTGAAAATGTCACATACGCTGCGATGGATGGCGAAGCGTTACATATGTCAATTCTTGCTCCTTGGACCCAGCGTTTTCCCCAGCAATATCAAACCACACCCCGCCCCCTAATTGTTTTTGTTCAAGGAAGTTCTTGGCGAACGCCGACATTGGGGGAAGAAATTCCTCAATTAGTTCAATTTGTTCATGCGGGTTATATTGTGGCGACAGTTCAACACCGAAGTTCAATTGATGGGCATCCGTTCCCTGCATTCTTACAGGATGTTAAAACTGCAATTCGTTTTCTCCGGGCGAATGCTAAGAAGTATGCGATTAATCCGCATCAAGTAGCAATCTGGGGTACTTCATCAGGAGCTAATGCCGCCATGCTGGTCGGCCTAACCGGCAACGATCCGCGGTATAAAGTTGACCTTTACCAAGATCAATCAGATGCGGTGGATGCAGTTGTGAGCTGTTTTGCCCCGATGGATGTTGCTAATACTTTTGAATATGACGCTAATGTCCCGGGAAATAAATTATTACAATATTGCCTGCTTGGATCAGACGCTTCTAAGTGGACAGAAATTGAAAGGCAAATGAGTCCGCTATATCAGGTAAAAGACGGGCAGAATTATCCGCCGTTTTTGTTATTCCATGGAGATGCGGATAAGGTAGTTCCTTATGAGCAAATGGAAAGAATGTATATGCGCTTAAAAGATAATGGCAATAAAGTAGAAGCCTATCGAGTAAAAGGTGCTAATCATGAGCGTGATTTCTGGAGCCCCACGATTTATAATACCGTTCAGAAGTTTTTGGATGATCAATTTAAATAAAATTCCATAAATATATTGACAACTTATTTTTGATAAGTTATTATTTTGACATACTAAGTTAGGAGGAACATGTCATGTTCAACATTCAATTTGTTAACGCAGCTGTTTGTTGTTGTGGATCGCGTCTTATGCGACCCACGTTTTGGCGTGTTTGCTTTTAGTTAAGTAACTGCTAACATATCGGGAATAATGCATAAGGCGCAGATTCAAGTAATTAATTCTTGGGTTTGCGCCTTTTTTGTATTCAATTTTGGAATTATTAAAGGAGATAATTATTATGAAGTTCAACACTCAATTAATTCATGGCGGTAATAGTGAAGATCCAGTAACCGGGGCAGTATCGACCCCTATCTATCGCTCATCGACATTTCATCAACACGTTCTTGGCGGAGAACCAAAGTGGGAATATTCACGAACTGGTAATCCAACACGGGCCTCGTTAGAAAAGTTAATTGCCGAATTGGAACAAGGGACTGCCGGCTTTGCATTTGCATCGGGGTCCGCAGCAATTCATGCTGTTTTCTCACTTTTCTCGCAGGGTGACCACTTTGTAGTTGGTAGCGATGTGTACGGTGGAACTTTTCGGTTAATTAATAAGGTCTTAAAGCGATTTGGCCTTGAATTTACAGTTGTTGACATGCGCGATTTAGCGGCAGTCGCGGATGCTATTCAAGATAATACAGTTGCGGTTTACTTTGAAACTCCGACCAATCCATTACTTCAGATTGCTGATATTCAAGCGGTGGCTACCATTGCTAAAAATCATGGTATAAAGACAATTGTCGATAATACATTTGCTACTCCTTACAATCAGCAGCCACTAACGCTTGGTGCTGACATTGTTGTCCATTCTGCCACTAAATACCTTGGCGGTCACAGCGATGTCGTTGCCGGATTAGCGGTGACGAATGATGAGCAGGTTGCCGAGCAACTAGCCTTTCTTCAAAATTCAATCGGTAGCACGCTTGGACCTGATGATAGCTGGTTATTACAACGAGGAATGAAGACTTTAGGAGCACGGATGCGGGTTCATCAGGAAAATGCCGATGCGGTAATTGAGTTTTTACAAAAGGATCCACATATCGGTAAAATTTATTATCCAGGGCTAAAGGACTTTTCAGGCCATGAAGTAGCTACTAAACAGATGCGTAACTTTGGTGCAATGATTAGTTTTGAATTGCAAGCAGGTCTTGATGCTAAAAAATTTGTTGAAAGCCTCCAGTTGATTGATTTAGCGGAGAGTCTTGGTGGCATTGAAAGCTTAATTGAGGTTCCGGCAGTGATGACGCATGGTTCTATTCCCCGGGAAATAAGATTAGCAAACGGCATTAAGGATGAATTAATTCGTCTTTCGGTGGGAATTGAAGATCCTGAAGACATTATTGCTGATCTCCAACAAGCACTTAATAAACTAGATTAATTATAAAAGAAGGGAAAGCTTAAATTATGTGGGAAATAATCAAGACATCATTACCACAACTATTAGCAGCGGGATTTAAGTATACGATTCCGTTAGCCATAATTTCATTTTTCTTTGGCCTTATCATTGCTTTAGTAACTGCTTTAATTCGGCTATCTCGGCAGCGTGGCGCCTTTATGATTCTTAAATGGATTGCTAGCTTTTATATCTGGCTTTTTCGGTCCACACCATTATTGGTACAATTATTCATTGTTTTCTTTGGCTTACCGTATTTACGGATCAAGGGAATTTTGCCACATGGGATCAAGCTAGAACCATTTACGGCCGGTATCATTACTTTTTCGCTAAATACTGGCGCCTATGCTTCGGAGACGATTCGGGCAGCAATAAGCTCGGTTCCAGCTGGGCAGTGGGAAGCAGGAGCAGCAATCGGGATGACGCGCTTGCAAATCTTATGGCGGATTATCCTGCCTCAAGCATTGCGGGTTGCATTGCCGCCATTATCAAATAGTTTTATTAGCTTAGTAAAGGATACATCATTGGCGGCATCGATTACGATTATGGAAATGTTTGCGGTAAGCCAACAGATTGCCGCCGAGAATTACCAGCCATTATTGATGTATACCTTAGTGGCAATGGTCTACGCTGTCTTTACAACTGTCCTCTCCTATCTGCAAACCTATTTGGAACGGATAGTAAACCAACGTGTAAGCACAAAGTAGCAGGTGAGAAAAATGAAATTAACAAATATTAATAAAAGTTTTGGCAATAAGCATGTCTTAAAAAATACCACATTAGATTTCCCCGCAGGAAAAACAACGGTAATGGTAGGCCCGTCTGGATCAGGAAAGTCAACAATTCTCCGTTCGCTAAATTTATTAGTGATGCCAGAAAGCGGACAATATGATTTTGGTAATCACCACCTTGATTTTAGTCATAAAGTGAGTAGCAAGGATAAGTTAGCAATTCGGCAAGAAACAGGGATGGTCTTTCAGGATTACAATCTTTTTCCAAACAAGACAGTTTTGGGAAATATCATTGAAGGGCCAACCCAGGTTTTAAAACAGCCAAAGCAAGAAGCAATTAAAGTTGCTCGAGAACTGCTTGCTAAAGTAGGTCTGACAGAGTATGGGGAGGCTTATCCTCATGAATTATCTGGTGGGCAAGCGCAACGGGTAGCAATTGCCCGGGCATTGGCGATGCGTCCAAAGTACATTTTACTTGATGAACCAACGTCAGCGCTTGATCCAGAGTTAGAGTTAAGTGTTCTAAAGGTTCTTTTACAACTAGCCGATGAGCGGCAGTCAATGGTGATTGTCACTCATAATATGGTGTTTGCTAAGCGTGTTGCCGATAAGATAATCTTTGTTGAAGATGGTGAAATTTTATATGATGGCTCGCCAACTAGTTTTTTTGCACCAAATAACCCCAATCAGCGAATTAAAAACTTTATTGCATCAATGACAATGGAAAACTTAAAATAAGGGAGATAGAAACGATGAAATTTTTGAAAAAGACATTATTAATGATAGCTACACTAATTGTTGGGACTTCGGCAGGGATTAGCAGTATCCACGCTGCGTCGTCGGCCGTAAATAGTGAATTAAAAAATAAGGGTGAATTAACAATTGGGCTTGAGGGAACCTACTCCCCATATTCATATCGGAAAAATAACAAGCTAACTGGATTTGAAGTTGACTTAGGAAAAGCAGTTGCCGAGAAGATGGGCTTAAAGGCTAAGTTTGTGCCAACAAAATGGGATTCCTTAATTGCCGGACTAGGTTCGGGTAAATATGATGTCGTGATGAATAATATCACCCAGACGCCAGAACGGGCTAAGCAATATAATTTCTCAACACCATATATTAAATCGCGGTTTGCGCTAATTGTTCCTACTAATAGTAAGATTAAGAGCTTAAATGATATTAAAGGTAAAAAAATTGTGGCGGGAACTGGGACTAATAATGCGAACGTTGTTAAAAAATACAAGGGGAATTTGACCCCTAATGGTGACTTTGCTAGTTCTCTTGACATGATTAAACAAGGTCGGGCTGCTGGAACAGTTAACTCGCGAGAAGCTTGGTACGCTTACAGTAAGCAAAATAGTACGAAAGGGCTTAAAATGATTGATGTTTCAAGTGAACAAAAGCCTGCAAAAATTTCGGCCCTTTTTAATAAGAAAGATACCGCTATCCAATCTTCATATAACAAGGCCATGCAAGAATTACAACAAGATGGAACTGTCAAAAAATTATCTGAAAAGTACTTTGGAGCTGATATTACCAAATAAATAAAAGATGTCACTAACGTCTTGCTCGCTTGATTGAACCAAAGCGTAAATTGAAAGGGATTGTGACATATCCCCTATAGCTGAAAATTCTATAGCGCAACAAAGGGACTCTAGTGTTCGGAAAAACTAAACGCTAGAGTCCTCTTTGTGTCGATAGTAATTTAATTGTTAATGATGATGGCGAATGGCTTGACGGATAAGCGGGTGATGGATTGCCAAGAAAATATCATATGTAAAGCTGGTTGCTACATTTAGCACCCACACGAACCATTCATTTTTGATATTCAGGTAAGCAATTGCAAACAAGTCACGGATTATTTCAGTGAATAGTTCATCGATAATATCATTGTGGTTAAGGGTTGGGTTATAGTGAGCGCTAAAAATAATAATGAGGATAAAGACGATTATCCAGCCGATGAGGTAAGACCAGTTTCGTTTAACAAGCACAACCGGTCGTTGAAATTGATCGACCTTTCCAGTTGTTTTGATTCGAACGCCACTAAGTTGAAAGAGACCAATTAGGATTCCGAGAATTAATAACATTATTGATGCTATAATTTTGCCGAGTGAGCTGTCTTCCTTTAAGGTGATGACCATCATTACTAATGAATAAGCTGGAATAAGAACCATTTCAAACCGAGTAACTTTTTCGTACTCAAATGTCCCGTGAATAAATTTATAAAGTAACAAAAGTAAAAGAATAGCGATCCCCATTCCCCAAACTTCCTTTCAATTTCTTAGGCGTTAGTAAAGTATTTTTGATTTTGCAAAGAATAAAGCTGTATAGTAAGCGGCAAATAGTATCAAGCTAAAATAGTAGAGGCTGAGAGAAAACAAAAGTTTTTCCCCAGCCTCTGCATCTGTTCGTTAAAGATTAGATTATGCTAATGTTCCCATTGGATCCCATGGCTTAAGAACTACTGGACTCTTTGCGTAATCACGCTTTAAGTCATCGCTAAGATACTTTTTATTAATAACGACTTGGTAACAATACTTATCCATCCAAGCATCGCTCATTACAAAGTAGCCTTTATGACCGACTTTGTTCCCCCAAGAGTTTTCGACTTTCCATTTGGTTGGCTTGCCGTCTACAAGGTCAACCCCGGTAATCACCATAGCGTGATCCATCATGCTTTCACCATAGTCAAGGGCCTCTGCCTTAGTCATTTCGAGGTCAACATCAAAAAGCTTATCGTAATCATAAGTATTTAGTGCCATGATACCAAGCTTAGTTTCAGAATATTTGATAACATCAGAACCAAACCAAACGCTTTCACCGTTCTTCAATTGTTCAATTGCTAATTGCTTGAATTCATCCATTGGGAGGTTTAAGTGCTTAATTTCCCGACCGCCAACAACATTGCCTAACATATCAATTGTGTATGTTTGGTGGTACTTCTTATCAGCAGTGGGAGCCTGAATGATTGAAATATAATCATCGAGGTTCCAACCCACATACTTTTCAAAAAACTTTTGTGGCGTTAGGTTTGTATCGCGGTGGAACTTGTTATCTTTTTTAGTTCGGTATTCAAAGTCAAAATGATCAACAGGTTCACCAAATGTATATGCTAAAATCCGATAATTTTCATTTAGCATCTTTCGGCGTTGGTCATCAATTGCTTCTTGATTGGCATGATCTTCATTAATCATCTTCCGTAAGATAACAGCATCATGACGGAGCTTATTATTTAAGACGCCATCAATTCCACGGGAGTTTGATGAATTAAATGATTCTGGCATAGCTGACTTTGGCATTACCCCATACTTACTGATAAGAGCACAAAGCATATCCCATTGACCGCCATCATTTTGAGGTTCATTCATCAACCAAGAAACTTTGCGGCTGTCGGTTGGCTTTTTAGCAGTTTTGATAACATTTTGGTAGAAGTAATTAGATTTTTCAAACTTATCCCAGAAAAATTGGTAGGCTTGCGAAAGTTCAAAGTTATCTGGCAAATTAAACTTTTGCTGCATGTCATGACGCATTGTGTTGAGGGCGGCAAACATCCAGCAACGACCTGATTGCTTTTGGTCCGAAACATCTCCGGTTTTTAAATCAATTGAGAAATGAGGGGAATTATCAGCAATTGAGTGCCAGTTAAAACTAGCGTTGCGAACCCCGTTTTTAGTAACTGTGTTTTCTAAAACGCTGCTGTTAGGGTGGTTACGGTAGTCTTGGTGGAAATTAGCAATATCTTCTTTATTAATCGAAAAGCTCATTTAAAAAATCTCCTTTGTATTTAGTTAGTAAGTCGATTAGCGATTAACGAGCGTGCAATACTTTAGGACCATTTTGCGTGCCAACGATGACATCATTAACCCGGTTTAAGAAGAGACCGGTCTCAACCACCCCTACCATGTGAATCAATTCGTCTGCTAAGGCCTTTGGATCATTAATTTCCCCAAGGTGGAGGTCAATAATATAGTTATTTTCATCAGTCCGGTACTTTTGATCGCCGTCCATCCGCCAAGTTGGTTTGTAACCTTTCTTTTCGAGCCGGTTAAAGACGTGTTGGGCTCCAAATGGAATTACTTCAACTGGTAGCGGAAAGGCGCCAAGTTTGTGAACGAGCTTGCTTTCATCGACGATCCACATTACTTTATTAGAAGCATTTGCAACGATCTTTTCCCAGAGGAGGGCGCCACCGCCACCTTTGATTCCTTGGAAATCGTCACTGATTTCATCGGCCCCGTCAATTGTCAAATCAATGTGGTCAACATCATCGATATCTTTGATGGTAATTCCAAGATCAGTGGCTTGCTTAGCCGTTCGACTAGAAGTAGTAACACCGATAATGTCCTTAATTTTACCTTCTTGAACTTGTTTACCGAGTTCATCAACCATGTATTTAACAGTTGACCCAGTACCAAGTCCGACAATCATACCTGATTTAATGTACTTTACTGATTCTTTTCCAGTTTGTTCTTTTAGTGCATTTTGATCCATATTTGTAATTCCTCCTAATTAAAACGATCCGTGGCTAGAAGCAACTGTTGGTATTCTGGATGTAGCTTAAACTGTGCTACTGCATAAGGGCACATCAATTTTACCGTATAGTGCTGTTCAGTCGCGTACTCGACAAAACGACGGACTAATTCAGCAGCGATTCCTTGACCGCGGTAGGCAGGCTGAACAAAGACCCGTTCGACTACCACCCGGTCATCTGTGTCAGGAACTTTGGGAAAACTAATCTCACCAACAAATGGCTCCTGGTCATCAAACGCAACGATGCGTTGACCATCAACTCGATATTGCATGTAAACACATCCATTCATAAATAATTTTCGATAAACTACTTTTAAAAGTCAAGTAGTTAAAGCAATACCAATCACTTATTATCTAGCATATAATAGTATACTGGAATTATTAAGAATAAAACACTATGAGGTGAACATGATGAAGCGCGGATTTAAAATTGTTTCAAGCAAAATAGATCAAAATTTACATTTACCGCAACGCCAAACAACAAGTGCGGCTGGTTATGATTTTGAAGCATCGGAAGATTTTGTCCTTCCATCAATTTGGAAAGGTAATTTTTTAAAGGCATTATGGCAGCTTCATCAACAAAAGAAGCTGACTGATGAAGAATTTAAGGCAGCTGATGACTGTTTAAAACCCTACCTGGTTCCGACTGGGATTAAGGCATATATGCAAGCAGATGAATTTTTGCTCCTGGCTAACCGGTCAAGCGGTCCGTTTAAACGCCGCCTAATTTTGCCTAATGGGATTGGCATTGTCGATGCGGACTACTATGATAATGATAGTAATGAAGGGGAGATTTTCTTCCAATTAATTAACTATGGTCTTCGTGATTACCATATTAAAAAGGGTGAACGCATCGGTCAGGGAATTTTTATGCCGTACTTGATTGCTGATGACGAACAACAACCGACAGTAAAACGGAGCGGGGGCTTTGGCTCAACAAAAGAATAACTTTATAGAAAGGAATTGAAAAGATGGCGAAAGTACGGACGCAATATGTTTGCCAAAACTGTGGATATAACTCGCCACGGTACTTAGGCCGGTGCCCAAACTGTGGCGAATGGAATACACTAGTTGAAGAACAAGTGGAAACCAATAGTGCGCCGGCAAAGAAAGCAACAACAACCTTAACGGGGCTGGTTGCTAAACCGCAAAAGATTAATGAGATTGATAGCAAACAGACACCACGGGTAAAGACTAAATTAAATGAATTAAACCGAGTTCTTGGTGGCGGAATCGTCCCGGGATCACTGATATTAATTGGTGGAGATCCAGGAATTGGTAAGTCAACGTTGCTTCTTCAAGTTTCGGGTCAACTGAGTGATGAACATCATCGGGTTCTTTATGTTTCCGGAGAAGAAAGCGGCTCGCAAATTAAAATGCGAGCAGAACGGTTAAAGGTAGCAGGGGATGACTTCTATGTTTATCCTGAAACCAACATGGATAGTATCCGTGACACGATTAGGGAACTGAAGCCAGAGTATGTTGTGATTGATTCTGTTCAGACAATGCAAGCAACGGATGTCAGTTCAGCAATTGGGAGTGTTTCCCAAATTCGCGAAGTTACTGCCCAACTAATGCAAATTGCTAAAAGCAATAACATTACAATCTTTGTTGTTGGTCATGTGACTAAAGGCGGGGCACTGGCTGGTCCGAAGATCCTTGAACATATGGTGGATACGGTCCTTTATTTTGAAGGAGACCTTCACCACACTTATCGGATTTTGCGATCAGTTAAGAATCGTTTTGGTTCAACAAATGAGTTAGGAATTTTTGAGATGCATACCAATGGTCTCACAGAAGTCAAAAACCCATCAGAAATTTTTTTGGAAGAACGATTGCAAGACGCAACGGGGTCTTCAGTGGTCGTCTCGCTTGAAGGAACACGGCCGATTTTGGTTGAAATTCAAGCATTAGTGACGCCAACTGTTTATGGGAATGCACAGCGTACTGCTACCGGTTTGAGCCGAAATCGAGTATCATTAATAATGGCAGTGTTAGAGAAACGGGCAAATTTGATGCTCCAAAACCAAGACGCCTATTTAAAAGCAGCGGGCGGAGTAAAATTAGATGAACCAGCAATTGATCTTGCCATCGCGGTAAGCATTGCTTCCAGCTATCGTGATAAGGGAACGCAACCAACAGATGCCTTTGTAGGTGAAGTGGGGCTGACTGGTGAAATTCGGCGGGTTAACCGGATTGAACAACGAGTTGCGGAAGCAGAGAAATTAGGCTTTAAACGTATTTTTATTCCCAAAAATAATCTTAAGGGTTGGACGCCATCAACGGGAATTCAGGTTGTGGGTGTTTCAACGCTCAAGGAGGCTTTGTATCTAGCACTGGGCTAAATTAAATAGAAAGGATGAAGCAAATGCGGCGTAGAATGATTATTATCATCTATATTCTTGTCGGCGCGGCAGTGGGATTTTACTACCTACCATTATTGTGGGATGTTATAAATATCAAACTTAATCCGGCATTATTGGTTTTCTTAGATATTATTATTGGTGCAATTATATTTTGGCTTATTTCGCTCCCATTAGTTGGTGTAACAGAAAAGATGATTCAGCGAGTTGAAAAAGAATTGACCAAGCGTAGTCCGGTCTATCTCTTTTTCGGAACGTTATTAACAATTATCGGTTTAGTATTAGCAGTTCTTATCTCAATTCCGTTATGGCGGACTAATATTCCGGTAATTAACAATATTTTGCCAATACTATTGATGATTATTTTTAGTTATTTTGGTTTTCGCATTGGAACAACCCGGTTAGATGATTGGCGGAAGGCATTTTCACATGTTAAAAGCAATAATAAAAATGATGGAAACAGTGTAATTAAACGTCAAGACGCTAATTATCACCACTATAAAATTTTAGATACGAATATCTTAATTGATGGTCGGATTTATGATTTAGTTAAAACGGGTTTTCTTGAAGGAACGCTATTAGTACCTAACTTTGTGCTATATGAATTACAGTATATTGCGGATTCAGGCGAAAGTATTAAGCGGGTGCGCGGACGACGGGGACTAGATATCTTAAATAAACTGCGAAACGAAAATATTGTTCCAATTGAGATGTATGATGGTGATTTTGAAGATATTCCAGAAGTTGACAGTAAGCTGATTGCGCTTGCTAAGAAGGTTGATGGGGTAATTGTTACAAATGACTATAATTTGAACAAGGTTATTCAATTTCAAAATGTTCAGGTATTAAATATCAATAACCTAGCAAAATCCCTTCGCCCGCGGGTAATTCCGGGTGAAACAATGACGGTTGTCGTTGTTAAAAAAGGGACTGAACGTCAGCAAGGGGTTGCTTACCTTGATGATGGAACAATGGTTGTTGTAGAAGACGGTCGCTACTTTATGGATAAGCAGGTTGAAGTTGAGGTTACAAGCGCCTTGCAAACAGATGCTGGGCGCATGATCTTTGCGCGGCCACTCCATTCACAGCGGGGAATTGATGAGCACACTGACCATAAAGATGATAATAACAAATAGTAGGATAGTTAGCCTGCGGGGGCGTAAAGATGAAGTTATTTATGACTTTGTCTTTACGCCTTCTTTTTTATTAACGATTTTTTGAATTATGTTAATCAATCGCTATGCACTGACTGAACGTATGAAAAATAAATCATTTGTTTTAAATAAAATATTATTAATAAAGCATTGATATATAGCGGTTTTTAAAATACTTTTAAATTTATATATTGAAAAGTGAAAATGCTAATTGTATGATTTTGAGTGTTAAAGGGATTTGTACAAAGGCTTTAATAAACTGATTTTTGAGTTAATTTAGGAGGAGTAAAATTGTTATCTTCAAATAATCAAAGCGGCCAAATCACTGCTGCTGTCGCTAATGACCAACGTAAGGCAGTTAAAAAACTTACTGTTGGCGTTTCGTCCATCTTATTAGGCTTTGCTTTTGCCGGTGCAACAACTGCTCATGCTGATACGACAACCCAGCCTGTTGATGATGCAGAACACATTTCTGCAACAGCTGCCAATCAAACGATAAATAATAGCGCTCAAGTTCTTAAAACAGCGGCTGCTACATCAGCTACTGATGTAAACTCCGCCGCTACAAGCACGATGCAAAATAGTGCATCATCTGTTAATTCAGCTGTTGCTGCTGCTTCGGCAGTAAGCAATACTAGTGACACGGTTGCTGCAACTAGTCAAAGTACAAGCACTAAGAGTGGAGAACAACAAGCTGCTACTGCGGCTGACAATTATGAAGCAGCCGTTAATGCAACTCTGAAGGAAGTAACGCCATCATCAACTCCAGCTAGTGCAAGTGATGTGGCTAATAGCGCATCAACTGCTCAGACTGCTAGTTCGGCGGCTAGTCAAAGCAGCCAAGCGCAAGCCTCAACCGCTATTGAAAATCCAGAAGTTGCTGCGGTACCAATGACCAATTATGATGTTCAACCATATTCGCAAGCACAACGGGAAGCAAATGCGCAAGCGGGACTTAAAATTGCGACAGATTTTGTTAATATCTTAACAGCCCCAACACTAACTGCTAAAATTGGGCAAGGAATTACCTTTATCAAAGATACGGTTAACTTAATCACTCGCCACCCGCTGGCTTATCAACGTTACCAATGCATGACTGCTCGGCAGATTCGGCTTGCTAACCAGCAACATGCACTTGCTTTGAAGCAAAAGCAAATGGAAGCACAGCATAAAGCTCAGTGGAAGATTAACTTTATTATTTCTCAACAACGATTCTTAGCTAATTGGCAACAACGCCTTGCTATTCAACGGCAAACAATGGTTGGGTATTTACGAGCAAATACCAATATTAGTAGTTTCGCCTTTGCCTAATTGCTAGAAGATTATCAAGAATAAAAAATAAACCGCAAACAGCTGGATTGAAGCCGTTCCTTCAAAGTCCATTTGCTTGCGGTCTGTTTTTAAATAAAAAAGAAGCAGCTCGGGAAAAAGCTGCTTCTCAGGGAGTATTACGATAATCTTGGGGGAGATTTCGTAAAAAGAAAATATTTTTTTCGGTTACTATTGGGAGGAGTAATTGAAAAATAATAGGTTTCATTGATGTAGCAAAGTTCATCTTTACTACACTGACTATATTAGCAGTAGAATGTGAAGAAAGTATGACTAAAGTGTAAAAGAATTCTTGAAGGTAAATAAATATCATCGTAAATGCTATTCTAATACGGAATGTGGTAAGATTAACTGTGCAATTTAATTTATTTTTTAGTTCAATTAATAAGTGAATTTTAAGGAGCGGATAGACATGCTAACAATTTACAATACGTTAACAAGAAAAAAAGAAGAATTTAAGCCACTACATCCAGGCGTTGTTAACATGTATGTCTGTGGACCGACAGTTTATAATTATATTCATATTGGTAATGCGCGGAGTGCGATTGCCTTTGATACTGTTCGGCGATACCTTGAATTTAAAGGGTATCAGGTTAATTATGTTTCGAATTTTACCGACGTCGATGACAAGATGATTAAAGCTGCTGCCGAGCAAGGGATTACTGTTCCGCAGCTCGCTGAAAAATATATTAATGCTTTTATGGCAGATACAACAGCAATCAATATTGAACCGGCGACTCTCCATCCCCGTGCCACTGAAAACATTACTGACATTATTAAATTTGTGCAGGGGTTGATCGAAAAAGGCTATGCTTACGCTAAAGATGGTGATGTCTATTACCGGGCTCGTAAATTTCAAGATTACGGGCAGCTTTCTGGGCAATCAATTGATGATCTTGAAGTTGGTGCTAGTGAGCATGTCAGCGCAGATGAAGTAAATAAAAAAGAAGACCCGATGGACTTTGCCCTTTGGAAAGCGGCCAAGCCTGGTGAAATCAGCTGGCATTCCCCGTGGGGACAAGGACGACCAGGTTGGCATATTGAATGTTCAGTTATGGCGACTAAGTATCTGGGGGAGACGATCGATATTCATGCTGGGGGCCAAGACTTGGAATTTCCGCATCATGAAAATGAAATTGCCCAGAGTGAAGCAGAAACGGGGAAGAAATTTGTCCGCTACTGGATGCATAATGGTTTTGTGACGATTGGTAAGGACAACGAAAAAATGAGTAAGTCCCTCCACAATTTCATCACGGTCCACGATATTATTAAAGAAGTCGATCCGCAAGTTTTGCGCTTCTTTATGGCCACCACGCAATATCGCCGTCCAATTCAATATAGTCAGGCAAACTTAACTGATGCACAGAATAATTTAGACCATATCCAGACCGCTTTTGATAACTTAACTTATCGGGAACAAGATGCGGAGAAAAAAGATGATCAAGAAGTTCAAGCAAGAGTCGCCGCATTCCGCGATCAGTTTATCCAAGCGATGGATGATGATATTAATGTTCAAAACGGGATTGCGACTGTTTATGAGTTGGTTAAATATGCTAATATCTATGCGCAACAAAGCCAAGTCAGTTTAACTGCCCTACAAACGCTTAAACAGGAAATAACCGAACTGATGAGTATCTTTGGGGTCAAGCTGGTTGCCAGTGATAATCAAATCAATGATGAACAAATTAAACAATTGATTGCCGAGCGTAATGAAGCGCGTAAAAATAAGGATTTTGCCCGCAGTGATCAAATTAGAGATGACCTCAAAAAACAGGGAATTATTCTAGAAGATACGCCACAAGGAACGCGCTATAAGAAAGAATAGAAAGGATTTTTATGGTACAGTCAGATTATCGTCAACTTAATGGGATTGCCCTTGCTTATTTAGGGGATGCGGCTTATGAGGTATATATTCGGCAACATCTTTTGACAAAGGGGATTAGTAAGCCGACCAAATTACAGCACATTGCCACCCACTATGTTTCAGCTAAAGCCCAAGCGGCCCTCATTGACCTAATGAAAGCAGATGACCTGTTAACAGAAGAAGAATGGTCATACTTTAAGCGGGGACGGAATGCCAATAGTCACACCCATGCAAAGAACACATCAGTTATGACTTATCGGATTTCAACAGGCTTTGAAGCAGTAATGGGCTATCTTCAATTAGCTGGTAAACAGGACCGGTTAGCCGAGTTAGCGCAATGGTGTATTGAACAAGTAGAAGCGGGGCGAACAGCACATGAAAAATGAAAAGACAGATTTTATTATTGGCCGTCATCCAGCAGTAATGGCGCTAAAGTCAGACCAAGAGATTAATAAGGTTTTTATTCAGTCCGGTTTAAAAGCTGATGCTATTTCACAAATTATCAAGTTAGCCAAAGAACGGCGCTTAGTTGTCTCAAACGTTCCTAAAAATAAGCTTGACCTAATGACTGACCACCAGAATCACCAAGGGGTTGCATTAGCAGTTGCAGCATATCAGTATGCGACTATTGATGACTTGTTTGAAAATGCAGCTAAGCACAATGAAGATCCGTTTTTCTTGATTTTAGATGAATTAGAAGATCCGCATAACCTTGGTTCAATTATGCGGACTGCTGATGCGGCTGGCGTTCATGGAATTATCATTCCACGGCGCCGGGCAGTCGGGTTAACTTCAGTCGTGGCTAAAACGTCAACTGGTGCGATTGAACACGTACCTGTAGCGCGGGTTACCAATTTAGTGCAGACGGCTAAAGAGCTTCAAGAACGGGGCGTATGGCTGTTTGGTACTGATATGAAAGGAAAAGACTACCGCACTTGGGATGCTCATGGTGCAGTAGCGCTAGTGATTGGTAATGAAGGAAAGGGAATTTCATCACTATTAAAGAAGACATGTGATGAGATGTTGACGATTCCGATGATTGGCCATGTGCAAAGCTTAAACGCGAGTGTTGCAGCTAGTCTGTTGATTTACCAAGGATTTAATTCTCGTCATCCATTAGAAAAGTAAAAGATGTTGAAAAGTTAATGCTTCATGAAATAGTATCATTGGTTTCTGGCAAGGACTTTTGTTTTACCGCCAAAATTCCAAGGAAAGTCATCAAAAACTATGACTGCGGGGATGTTATCAATGATCCGCCAGTTGCTAGCCATTCCAGCGGGGGCAGTATTTTTTATCCCGTCTCGGTTCGGTCGTCAATGATAACAAGAATCGACCATGAACAAATTACTGATTTTTTGCGCGAGATCAATAATAAGGCTGGCTGTTTTAATAAATCAGGGCAGCCAGTTGCTTTTAAACTGTGATTCGTGCTAATCTAGGTACTGTGTGGAGGTGACAAGTATGTCCCAGAAAAAAGTAGCATTGGAATGTACAAAGTGCGGTGCGCGCAATTATACGATTACCGCCAACCCTCAACGACAAGAACGATTAGAATTACGCAAGTTCTGCAAACATTGTGGTGAATATACGATCCACCGCGAGAGCAGATAGTGGAGGATATTATGCACTTGATTCGATTTATTAAGAGTGTTAACCACGAAATGAAGCTAGTTGTATGGCCAACAGCCAAAGAAAACCGTCGTGACACGACCATTGTTGTATCATTGACGCTGTTTTTCGTACTATTCTTTGCTCTGTTTGATTGGTTAATTCAGTTAATGATGAAACTCTTTGTTTAACATTAGTAGTCAAATAGAAATTAGTTTGCTATACTAAATCTTAAGGAACTTCGTAGCTATACGAGGTTTTTTATTTTGCTAACATAATCAATTTAATTTTAAGGAGGATTCATCGTGGAATCACATGAAAAACGTTGGTATGTGCTTCATACCTACTCTGGTTACGAAAACCGGGTAAAAAGTAATTTGGAATCACGGGCACAATCAATGGGAATGCAAGACTACATTTTCCGCGTAGTTGTTCCTGAAGAAGAAGTTCGCCAAGTAAAGGATGGTCAAGCAAAAGAAACAATCGAAAAGACCTTCCCAGGATATGTTTTAGTTGAAATGGTAATGACTGACCAAGCTTGGTATATTGCCCGGAACACCCCCGGCGTAACTGGTTTCTTAGGATCTCACGGTGGTGGATCAAAGCCGACCCCATTACTTCCCGAAGAAGTTGATCGGATTATGAACCGGATGGACACGGAAAAGACGGTTAGCGACATTGACGTTAAGGAAGGCGATACCGTTAAAGTTATTGCCGGTTCCTTTGCAAACATGACCGCAAAAGTCACAGAAGTTGACCATGAAAAGCAAAAGATCAAAGCGACCGTTGAAATGTTTGGGCGCGAGACAGCGGCTGAACTTGGCTTTGACCAAATTGATACATTTTAATTTAAATTATATAAGTTGTTGAAAAAGATCGAAAAATGTGGTATGTTCCTATAGTATGCTATTAACATACTGTGGGAGAGGTAAAAATTACTGCCTCATCATGACCACAACACGGACTAAGGAGGTTTTGTCTCGTGGCAAAGAAAGTAGCTAACGTTGTCAAGTTGCAAATCCCTGCCGGTGCGGCTACACCAGCTCCACCAGTAGGTCCTGCACTTGGACAAGCAGGTATTAACATTATGGGCTTCACTAAGGAATTTAACGCTCGGACAGCAGACCAAAAAGGTATGTTGATTCCAGTTGTTATTACCGTATATGAGGACCGTTCATTCGACTTCATTACTAAGACGCCACCTGCTGCTGTCTTACTAAAGAAGGCCGCTGGTGTTGAACATGGTTCCGGTGAACCTAACACAAACAAGGTTGCTTCTGTAACCAAGGATCAAGTTAAGGAAATCGCTGAAACTAAGATGCAAGATCTAAACGCAGCTGATGTAGAAGCAGCTATGCGCATGATTGAAGGTACTGCTCGTAGCATGGGCTTCACTGTTGAAGACTAATTACTAGCAGTCCGGATGCATCATGAAAGTGCTGCATCCCCGTGGGAGGTATTAACTCCGCTAGACCACATTTGCAAGGAGGAAAACACAAGATGGCTAAAAAACGTGGTAAGAAGTACCAAGACGCGCTCAAGAAAGTTGACAGCAAGAAAGAATACGCTGTTAAAGACGCGGTTCAATTAGTAAAAGATATTGACTTTGCTAACTTTGACTCAACTGTTGAAGTTGCATTTAACTTAAATGTTGACACTAAGCAAGCTGACCAACAATTACGTGGTGCCGTTGTTTTACCAAACGGTACTGGTAAGGACCAAACTGTTATTGTATTTGCTGAAGGTGAAAACGCCAAGGCTGCGCAAGACGCTGGTGCTGACTTTGTTGGTTCTGATGACTTAGTAGACAAGATTCAAGACGGTTGGCTTGACTTTGATGTTGCAATCGCAACACCAAACATGATGCCTAAGGTTGGTCGTTTAGGTCGGGTTCTTGGACCTAAGGGCTTAATGCCAAACCCAAAGACTGGTACAGTTACAATGGATGTTGCTAAGGCTGTTTCTGATGCCAAGGCTGGTCAAGTAACTTACCGGACTGACCGTGATGGTAACGTTGCTGTACCATTCGGTAAGGTTTCATTTGATACTGATAAGTTAGTTGAAAACTTGGCTACTTTAGAAGACATTGTAGCTAAGGCTCGTCCAGCTTCAGTACGTGGAACATACATCAAGCACGCTTCCATTTCTTCAACATTTGGGCCAAGTGTTACGCTTGATTTAACTACATTTTAATTTTAGTTAAAATGATATGAAAAAAGACTTCGGGGGAATTCTTGCCCGAGGTCTTTTTCTTTTTAAATTTTTTATCGGGAGAGAGTAATGAAACTAACGAAAAACAAAACCTCAATAATTCTAGTAATAGTATTGACAGCTTTATTCGGACTTAGTTTCCTAAATAGGGCAGCTGCTAGCGATAAGCGGGATTATCAAATTAAGCAGAATGATATTTATGTCAAAGTTAATCGTGATGGTAGTGCTGACGTAACGCAACAAGTTCATTATCAATTTAATGGGGAATATCAAGGGGTGTTTATTGTCCAGGATACAAAAGGATTAGGGAAAATTAGTCGGATTCAAATAGCTAACGAGAATCTGCCAATTCAGCAGCTGCTTCAAGATCAAAAAGAATATTTTAGTCGAGCAGCTAATCTGGGACCGGATGATCAAACGTTACCATTGAATAGTTATTTAAAATATGACGATTACTTTTATCAACCCAATACGGATGCTGATGGTGAGAACACTAAGGGCGATTATCGGATAGTCACTTCTGTGCCGACTGATGCAAAGAAACAGGTTATCACATACCATTACCGACTGAGCGCGGTTGCTAAACGCTACCTTGATACAGGGGAGATTAATTGGAAGATTGTCGGTCGAAGCTGGCAACGGCAATTGCAGAAAGTCAATATTACAATTGAGATGCCGGCTACTAAGGGACAGCAGGCTTTATGGGTTCATGGTGCAAAATATGAACATAAGGTATGGCAAAAACATACTGCTACTGTTAAACTGACAGCGGAGAATGTTGACCAATATCTTGAAATTCACCTGCTCTTTCCTAAGAATGCGATTGCTAAAGCCCCGCTACATGCTAGTAATCGGGTTGCAATAGTTCAACGGCAGGAACGCAGAATAGATCTTATTGCCCAATTCTTAATTATGCGCCGCCCAATAAACTATTTGATTATCGCGCTTGGATTAATAATCCCGTTTGGTATTTATGGCCTTTATTGGTTAGTTTGTGATCGTCGAAATCTGCTTAAACGCGATCATACTAGCGAACATCTTCACCGGTTTGAACTTCCATCATTACCACCGATGCAGGTTGCTTCAATTTATCAAGCTAATATAAAAGAAGAAACCGGTATGATTCCGTTGGCAACTGATTTAGCAGCGCTTCAATTAGCAGGAAATATTGAAGTTAAGCAAATAAAAAGGGATAAAATAATCAAATGGGTAAAAGGAACTGCTGATGACTCGCCATTTATCTACTTTCTAACGCATGATTACGGTGATAAAAACAATCAAGTATCATTAGCAAAATTAAAAAATGATGATGGAAATATTCTTTATCATCGGTGGCTCAATACGAAGGAAAAGTGGCAGACTTTTGGTGAAAGGCCAAATTCAGCCAAAACAGCTTTTGACAAATTTTCCTGTATTTATTTGTTAGCGGCAGTTGTAGTTGCCTTTTTATGTGCTCGGCTAGTTACCAATGGCTTTAGCATCGCCCTCTTAATTCGGACGATTACCCGAGTAGGTGTAATACTATTAATTGGCTTGGGATTAAGTGTTTGGCGGCCGTTTGAGAAAATAGAACAGCGGATTTTTGGCAAATATAATTTTAAAATAAGCCACTGCTTATATATTTATGGGTTAGGAATAATCGCTTGTCTGCTTATTTTTGTCCTATCATACGTGGCGCCTGAAATTAAAATATTAGGGCTTAGTTTTAAAACGATTTCCCAACCTTTGATTGCCGGAACATTCCTATGTGGGTTAGGATTGCAAGCCCTGAACATGTTAATTGATTATCGCTATACTTCTTATAGTAAAAAAGAATATCAAGACTTAGTCGATATCTTGCAATTCAAGCAAATGATCCATGATATTGGTCGTTTTGATAAAAAACAACTCCCCGCCCAAATTTTGTGGGGAGAATATTATGTCTATGCAACAGCAGTCGGTGAGACAAGCGAGTTTATCAACGGCTTAAATAAGCAGTTTGGAGCAAAATTAGTAAAAGAGAATCTTGACCAACAATTGCAAGGCTTTTCTGCAAATGACTGGCTAATCCAGAATTTTGCTAATGGCATAATTCTTAATAGCGAAAACCTAACTACTTCTTCTGATACCGGAAGCTCTACTGATAGTTCATTCGGAAATTGGGGCTCGTCAGGCGGAGCTGGTGGTGACTCAGGAGGGGGTGCCTTTTGATGAATGAGTAGTTGCAAGCTGGTAGGCGGGATTTTGCTAAATTTTTAATTAGCCACTTCACAAGTATCCATTGTTGTGCTATATTATTAACCAATGATAAAAATGTTAAAAAATAATGAGAATTTATCATTAAAAGTTAAATAACTAAGGAGTGACGACAATGACACAATTTAAATATTCAAAGCGTGTTCCAGCAGATGGTACGGATGCGGTTGGTGCAATTTTACAAGCAGCGGCGGATCCTAAAATTATTTCGTTTGCTGGTGGATTGCCGGCACCCGAATTGTTTCCTGTTAAAGAAATGAAAGCTGCAGTCGACAAAGTCTTTGATGAGCATGGACAAGAAGCAATGCAATACGGTGCCGCAAAAGGGGTGACAGCATTGCGTGAGGTCATTCAACAACATGTTAAAGAAAAAGAAGATGTCGATTCAGAATTAGATAACGTCTTAGTAACTACAGGATCGGAACAAGCCTTAGACTTAGTCGGAAAGGCCTTTGTCGATCCTGGCGACACTGTTTTAGTTGAACAGCCAACATACCTTTGTGCCTTAGATGTATTCCGTTCTTATGGTGCTAACTTTGTTGGTGTGGAGATGGATGAAGAGGGAATGAAGATGGATGCCTTAGAAGAAGCACTAAAGGCCAATCCAGATACTAAATTAGTATATACTGTTCCTAATTTCCAAAATCCAACTGGCCGTACGATGACCGCCGAGCGCCGCAAAAAGCTCGCCGAATTAGCTGAAAAATACGATGTCTATGTATTAGAAGATAATCCATATGGTGAGATTCGTTTTGCGGGTGAACATGTGCCAGCAGTTAAGTCATTTGATAAGTCTGGTCATGTCTTTTACATGAGTACTTTCTCTAAGACTTTAGCTCCAGGATTTCGGTTAGGGTGGCTAGTGGCCGACAAGGATGTGGTTAATAAGTTAACTGTCCTTAAGCAATCCGCAGACTTGCATACTGATAACTTAGCCCAATTTGCGGTTGCCCAATTCTTTGCGGACAATGACGTTGACGCCCATGTTAAAGAGATTAGTGACCTCTATGGTAAACGTAAGAACTTAATGCTCGAAGGAATTAAGAAGTACTTCCCAGCGGGCGTTAAGTATACCGATCCTGAAGGTGGCATGTTCTTATGGGTTGAGGTACCGGGGGTTGATGATACGGTAGAATTGTTTAAGGATTGTCTTAAACATAACGTTGCCTTTGTTCCTGGTGATCCATTCTTTGCTGGCGAACCACAGCCAGGCGCATTCCGCTTAAACTACTCAAATATGCAAGAAGACCAGATTGAAGCCGGATTAAAGCGTCTCGGTGAAGCTTTAACCGCCGCTGTTAATAATAAATAGGATAAATCAGCCATTAATAAAATCCTAGTGGGAGTGAGACAGAACTAGCTTGCTAGTTCGTTTTCGAACCCCCGCAAGCACAAAGGGGACTCTAGTGTTCGGATTTTCCGAACGCTAGAGTCCCTTTGTGTACTGCGCTGTAGCATTTTCAACTATATAGGAGACTTATGTCACAGCTCCATTTTTATTGGTGTATGTTATACTAATTTTAAGTTAGTGTTTATGTCACTATGGTTGAAAAGAGGAATATTAAATGAAAATTAAAGCAACAATTGCGGAAAAAAAAGGTGCACCAATTAAAGTTGAGGATGTTATTTTAGATGAGCCTAAGCCTAATGAAATTTTGATAAAAACAGTTGCTACTGGTATTTGTCATACAGACATTGCAGGGCGGGACCTAGGGATGACTCCATATCCTGTTGCTTTAGGCCATGAAGGTGCTGGCATAGTAGAAAAGGTCGGTAGCACGGTTAAATATATAAAGCCTGGAGATCATGTGGTAGTATCATTCAGTTATTGCGGTCATTGTAAAAATTGCCTTTCTGGTCATCCGGCAAAATGTATTCACTTAAATGAATTATGTTTTGGCGGTAAAAATTATGATGGCAGTTATCGCCTTCATACAGTTGACGGAAAGGACATTAGTACCTTCTTCGGTCAATCATCATTAGCTACCTATATTATTGCCGATGAACATAATGTAGTTAAAGTTGATCCAGAAATGGACTTGAAATATCTTGGTTCTATAGGATGTGGATTTCAAACTGGTGCTGGAACAATTCTTAATGAAGTTAAGCCAGAGTTTGCTAGTAATATTGTTATTACGGGAGCTGGTGGTGTTGGCTTAGCAGCAGTAATGGCAGCAAACTTATATAACCCAGATCATTTGATTGTGATTGATCGTCATGACGATAAGCTGGCAATGGCAAAAGAGCTAGGAGCAACTGATGTAATTAATACTGCTAATGTTGATGATGTTGAAGGGGCAATTAGGAGTATTGTTCCTGAAGGATTAAACTATGCTGTAGATTCAATCGGATATAGTCCGCTAATTACTGATCTTTTGCATGCTCTTGATACTGATGGAAAATTATACTTAATTGGCATTGCAGGAAAATTAGATTTAACTGGTATGGACATTATGGGTGAATCTAAACAGATTATTGGGTTAATTGAAGGAGATGCTATTCCTCAATTGTTTATCCCTAAGTTAGTTAAATATTTTAAGAAAGGAAAGTTTCCAATTGATAAGTTGATGAAGTTCTATTCGTTTAATGAAATTGATAAAGCTTTTGAAGACTTTACGGCTGGTAAGGTTATAAAACCTGTAATTACTTTTGAATAAAGTGTTTTAAGAGACTAAGTATGGCTATCTAAAACTATACTTGGTTTTTATTTTGCTCCTTTAAAATCACCCCTGTACTTCAAACAATTTTTGATTATAATTGTATTAATTGCTGAAAGTTTTAAATATTCGGGTTTCATGCTAATTATTATGATTAGTGCTAAGCATTATCAAAAATAAGGGAAAAGGAGTTTTTGATAATGTCGTTGATTGATTTTACGAGTGCAGGGGTGGCTGCCTCGGTTATTATTACTTTAATGGTTATGTTTGGGCTCTCTTTTGTTGGTAGTTTGCTCTTTTGGCTGTTCTATCACCAGAATATCAAAAAGGGGTAATTACTAATGTTAGCGGTGATCTTTACTTTTATTTGGGGGATTGCGCTTTTTATTTTCCTATTCTATTCGTTGATCAGTCTCTTATTTCGGGCGATTTCATATCCCCGTGATTTTTGCCGTTTTGCTGGAAATCAGCAACCAGCTGAGATTGATAAGGATTTACGATATTTTGTAATCGTACCTTGCTTTAATGAAGCTGGAGTTATCAAGCAAACACTAACAAACCTATTAAATTTCGACCAATTTGAAGTTATAGTTGTTGATGATGCCAGTAGTGATGATTCGGTCGCACAAATCAGCCAGTTGAATAGTCCACGGTTACACCTCTTGCGCCGCTATGTGCCTAATGCCCATACCGGCAAAGGGGATGTTTTGAATTTTGCCCTTAATTACATCTGTCAGATTATTATTAGGCAGAAGATCGCATTTAATAAAACGATTGTCGGTGTGATTGACGCTGATGCCCGTCTTGCTGATAACGCGTTAGAACGGTTGAATGCTTATTTTTCTTCACCGCAGACTAATATTACTCAGATGCGGGTGAAGATGTATCCTCATTTTAAGAATGAATTACAGATTTTACAGGATATCGAATTTTTTAGCATTAACCACATGGCGCAGATTATGCGAATGTATACTAGAACAGTGGGATTGAGTGGTAATGGTCAATTTTTTCGGTTAGCACCAATTTTAGCTAAAATTGGTCAGCATCCGTGGGGGAATGCGCTCTTGGATGATTATGAATTGACAATTAAGATGATGCTAAGGCAATTATCGGTGGATTATATGACTGATACATATGTTTATCAAGAGGCCCTGACTTCGCCTAAAAAGTTTATCCGGCAGCGTAGTCGGTGGGTACAAGGAGACTTAAATTGCTTACAATATTTACCAAGAATTATTAAAAGCAAGATTTTAAGCCGCACCCAAAAATTAGGCATCTACTATTTCTTGATCCAGCCATGGCTAAATTTTCTGGCGGATCTGGCAATTATTGTGCTGACGACTATTGCAGCAACCCATTGGCATTCCCTCTATGCTAACTTGCCCCCATTAACTTTATTAGTCGTCCTAGCGGGACTAGCCGGCTTTTCACTTTTTTGGGGCGTGGTTTTTGGGATATTTTATTATTATGACCTTTACCATTACCATGAACCACGCTTGAGTTATCGGCAGTTGATCATGTTGCCATTAGGAATTTCATATATGTACGTGATCCTCTTTTTTAGTATTATTATGGCTTTTTGGCGGTGGGGATTGCATGAAAATTCGTGGATTAAAACAGAACACGGCAAGAAAGAATCATAATTCGCTAAAACTAGCAAATTAGATGGGTGAGGGAAAGAATGAAAAAGATAAAAGTAATGTCAGTCTTTGGGACACGACCAGAAGGAATAAAAATGGGGCCGGTTGTGAAAGCCTTAGAAAAAGATGATCGCTTTACTTCGGTGGTTGTTTCGACTGGACAGCATGCTGAAATGCTTCAACAGGTATTAGATGTATTTTCGATTGTTCCTAATTATGATTTGAAAATTATGAAGCCGAAGCAAACGCTAACAGGGATTACAATTGAAACGATGAGCCGTTTAGAGCCAATTATTCAGCGAGAACAGCCAGATCTTATGCTTGTTCATGGGGATACAAGTTCTGCTTATGCAGCGGCATTAACGGCCTTTTACAATCGGATCGCAATTGGTCATGTTGAAGCTGGTCTACGAACATGGGATAAGTATTCACCGTATCCAGAAGAGATGAATCGGCAGATGATTGATGATTTAGCTGACTTATATTTTGCTCCGACCACAACGAGTGCGGCAAACCTTCAAAAGGGAAACCATCATCGTGGAGTTACCGTTACTGGTAATACGGCCATTGATGCTTTGCGGTATACGATTAATCAAGACTATCATCACCAGGTGTTAGCAGAGATTGATCAACATCACCGGATAATCCTCTTGACCATGCATCGGCGAGAAAACTGGGGCCGGCCAATGGAAGAGACATTTAAAGCAATCCGGAAGGTCGTTGACCAATACGATGATATTGATGTGATTTACCCAGTGCATTTAAATCCTAAAGTTCAAACGGTTGCTAATAAAATTTTAGGAAATGATGAGCACTTCCATTTGATTGCTCCCTTAGATGTGGTTGATTTTCATAATATTATGAGTAAGGCAATGCTGGTAATGAGTGATTCGGGTGGCGTACAAGAAGAAGCTCCAGCCCTCCATAAGCCAGTACTTGTGTTACGTGATACGACCGAACGACCAGAAGGAGTTGCGGCTGGAACCTTAAAACTAATTGGTACTAATTACGCCCAAGTGATTGCTGAATTAACAGCGCTTTTGACTGACAAGGCGGAATATGAACAGATGAGTGCGGCCAATAACCCATATGGGGATGGTCATGCCAGTGAACGTATCCTTGAGGCAATCGCTGCATGGGCTGAATCAAAATAAATTAGAAAAATCCCTTTACAGAACTTTTATTGGTATGTTAAACTGTAAAAGTTGATTAAATATGACTCTGCCTAAGACTCAGGTGGCGAATGCCTTAATTATCTTGCCTGCCGAGGAAGAAATGAAAGTTCCTTCTCTATGTCTGCGGTCATAGGGATTTTTTTATAAATCCGATCAAAAATACATTGCAGGAGGTGAAAATTCATGAGTGAAGCAGCTATTGCTAAAAAGGCTGAGATCGTTAAGCAAACAATTGATATGCTTAACGCAGCCCAAACTGCTATCGTTGTTGACTACCGTGGTTTAACTGTTGCGGAAGTTACTGATTTACGTAAGCAACTTCGTGACGCCGGTGTTAAGATGTCAGTTATCAAGAACAAGATTCTTGATCGTGCCGTTGAAGGTACTGATTACGAAGATCTTCGTGATACTTTTGTTGGACCTACTGCAGTTGCCTTCTCAGACGAGGATCCAATTGCTCCAGCTAAGATCTTAAAGAAGTTTGCCGATGACCACGACGCTCTTGAAATCAAGGGTGGTTTCATCGAAAAGAGTGTTAAGACTCTTGACGAAATCAACGAATACGCAAACATGCCAGGTCGCGAAGAACTGTTGTCAATGCTTGCATCTGCATTGCAAGATCCTATGCGGAAGATTGCCCGTGCAGTCAAGGCTATTGCCGACAAGGAAGACGAAGCCGCATAATTGCCGTATATCGATACAATATAAAATCAAAATTAATTACCTAAATATTGGAGGAAATAAACATGGCTTTTGATAAGGATGCTATCATTGCTTCATTAAAGGAAGCATCAATCTCTGACCTTAACGACTTAGTTAAGGCAATCGAAGAAGAATTCGACGTTTCTGCTGCTGCTCCAGTTGCAGTTGCAGGTGCTGCTGGTGGCGACGCTGCTGCTAAGGACAGCTTCACTGTTGAATTAACTGAACCAGGTTCAGCTAAGGTTAAGGTTATTAAGGCTGTTAAGGACATTACTGGTCTTGGTCTTAAGGACGCTAAGGACCTTGTTGATGGTGCTCCATCAGCTGTTAAGGAAGACGTTAAGGAAGACGAAGCTAACGACATCAAGGAAAAGCTTGAAGCCGCTGGTGCTACTGTTACCCTTAAGTAGTCAAATCCTAATAAATAAAGGCTCTTCGTCAAGAAGTA